>DASPIV010000310.1:0-2090 GCA_035628955.1 Bordetella sp. | reverse complement strand
TCAGGCGAAGTTCTTGGCGGCAAAGTCCCAGTTGACCAGTGCCCAGAAATTTTCCAGGTACTTGGGACGTGCGTTGCGGTAGTCGATGTAGTAGGCGTGTTCCCAGACATCACAGGTCAGCAGCGGCTTGTCGGCTGTGGTCAGCGGCGTGGCGGCGTTGCTGGTGTTGACGATGTCGAGCGTGCCGTCGGTTTTCTTGACCAGCCAGGTCCAGCCCGAGCCGAAGTTGCCGGCGGCGGACTTGTTGAAAGCTTCCTTGAAGGCGTCGAAGCTGCCCCACTTGGCGTTGATGGCGTCGGCCAGCTTGCCCGAGGGCGCACCGCCCGCGTTGGGAGCCAGGCTGTTCCAGTAGAACGTGTGGTTCCAGATCTGGGCCGCATTGTTGAACACGCCGCCGGAGGACTTCTTGACGGTGTCTTCGAGCGAGGCGTTCTCGAACTCGGTGCCCGGGATCAAGTTGTTCAGGTTGGTGACGTAGGTCTGGTGGTGCTTGCCGTAGTGAAACTCGAGCGTTTCTTTGGAGATGTGCGGCGCCAGTGCGTCCAGCGCGTAAGGCAGGGGGGGAAGAGTATGTGCCATGTGGAGTTCCTTCTTTGTTGAGTGCACGATCAAGCGCAATCATTGTATCGGCTCTTGGCACTGGTACCGGCTTAACCCTGCTTGGGCGTGGGTTAACGCTGGCACCGGGCGCTTAGCGCTTGTCCAGCACCTGCACCTGCGCGCCGCCCTGCGCGAACGTCAGGTCCAGTTCCTGGCCCGGCGCCAACGGGGCCGCCTGGCGCACGATGCGGCCTTGCGCGTCGCGCACGATGGCATAGCCGCGCGCCAGGGTGTGCTGCGGATCGAGCGCACGCAGATGCGCCGCGAGCGACTCGGCGCGCGCCCGCTGGGTGGCCAATTGGCGAACCTGGGCCTGGCCCAGGCGGCGCGCCAGCGCGGCCAGCCGTTCTCCGGCCCGATCAAGGTCGGGAGTCGCATGCGCCAGCCGCTGCGCCAGCAAGCCGATGCGCGCGGCCCGGCGGCCGTGCGGGCCGTTCCAGGCAGACGCCAAACGGTGCCGCAGTGTGTTCAGGCGTTCGGCCTGGTGCGCCAACCGGCGGGCCGGCGATACCAATTGTGCGGTGGCGCGGTCCAGCCGCTGCGCGGCCAGGTCCAGCCTACGCTGCTGTCCACGCGCCAGCCGCCGGGCGGCATGCCCGACGCGTCCCAGCAAGTCGGCGCGCGGCACGCAGGCCAGTTCGGCCGCCGCGGTGGGCGTGGGGGCACGCACGTCGGCCACGAAGTCCACGATGGTGAAATCGGTCTCGTGGCCGACCCCGCTGATAACCGGAATCGCGCTGGCGGCCACCAGGCGCGCCAGGGTCTCGTCATTGAAGCTCCACAAATCCTCGATGCTGCCGCCGCCGCGCACCAGCAGCAGCGTGTCCACTTCCTGGCGCGCATTGGCCACTTGCACTTGCATCGCCAGCCGGGCAGCCGCATCGGCGCCCTGCACCGGCGCGGGATACACCACCACCGGCACTTGCGGCGCGCGGCGGGCCAAGGCCGACAACACGTCGCGCAGCGCGGCCGCATGCAGCGAGGTGATCACCCCGATGGCGCGCGGCAGCGCCGCCGGTACCCGCTTGACGGCTGGATCGAACAAACCCTCTTCGGCCAGTTGCGCCTTCAGGCGCAGGAATGCTTCGTAGAGATTGCCCAGGCCGGCGCGGCGCATGCCGTCGGCCTGCAACTGGTAGTCGCCGCGCGGCTCGTACAGCGAGACCCGCGCGCGCACTTCTACCTGGTCGCCGGCGCGCGGCACGAATCCCACGGCCGTGGCACGGCTGCGGAACATGACGGTGCGTACCGCCGCCCGGCTGTCTTTCAGGGTGAAATACCAGTGGCCCGACGCGGCCTGGGTAAAGTTGGAAATCTCGCCACGAACCCACAACGACGGAATGTTGCGCTCCAGCAATTGGCCCACGGCTTGATTTAGCTGGGCAACCGTCATGATATCCCGCATAAATGCGTCGTTTCTTACGGGAAATTCAACTGTCATAAGGCTTTCCGAAGAGATATCTGTCCACAGGGCTTGCCAGCCGGGCTCA
>DASPIV010000309.1:0-9919 GCA_035628955.1 Bordetella sp. | reverse complement strand
CCGAATGGCAGCGCCGCGCCCTGGCTGGCCGCCACCGGATCGCGGGTGGGCCGGCCCTGCGCGTCGATGGCCACGCCTTCAGGCAGCAGTTCGCCGCGCCGCGCCCGCAGGGCCAGGTCGGTATACATCAAGGCCGAGGTGCCCATGTCGATGATCAACGGGTCGCCCTGCGTGGGAAACCCGAACGCAATGGGGTTGGTGCCCAGCGCCGCCCGCGTCCCGCCAGGCGGCGCCACCTGTGGCCGCGAACTGATGGTGTGCAGGCCGATCAGGCCGGCCTGCGCAATCTGTTCGACATAGTAGGCACTGCGGCCGCTCATCCAGCTGTTATAGACCCCCGCCACGGCAAAGCCATGCTCGTTTGCCTTGGCGATGACACGCTCGGTGGCGTCTTGCACCGCAAGCATCCCATTGTGGCCGGCGGCGTCCAGCATCAATGACAGCGGGGTTTCATGCACCACGCGCATGGAACCCGAGGGCTGGCGCTTGTCTCGATATTCGGCCAGGTTCAGTATCTTGGGCAGTCCGGAATATTCATAGCCACACAAGGCGGCATCCACCATGTGGCGAGCCAGTACGTCTGCCTGCGCGGGGCTGTAGCCGATGCCGCGCAACGCGCGCATCGACAGGTCCCGCGCCTGCGCCACCGTCAGGCGGCAGCGTTTCGCATCAGGCGCTTGCATGGCTGGCTTCCTGGGCGTCGAAACCGAACCAGCGGCATGGGGTGTCCCACAATACTCGCCGCCGGTCGGCCGGGTCGGGCAGCCAGCGTTCCAGCAATTGGTATACCGGCCCGTAGTCCATGCGTTGCGGTACACGCACGAAGGGCCAGTCCGAACCCCATACGCAGTTGTCCAGCGTAAAGGCCTCGACCAGCGCCTGCACATATTCGTCGCAATCGGCGTACGGCCATGGCTGGCGAGACGACCGGAATGCTCCCGACAACTTGACCGCCGCATTGCCCCGCCGGCCCAGTTCCAGCAGCGCCTGGAAGCCCGGCTGCTGCAGGCCCTGCTCGACCGTCGGGCAGCCGCAATGGTCGACCACCACGCGTATGCCTGCCGCGTCCAGAATGGGCAGCAGGCTGAGCAGGCCGTCATCGTGGTAATACACCTGGGCAAACCAGCCCATTTCCTTGATGCGCGCGAGCAGGCGCAGGCCCGCGGCGCCTTGCAGCGACGTGGCGCCGCTGAACAGCGTATTGAAGCGCGCACCCACCACGCCGCCATCGGCCAATGCCTGCAGATGGGCATCGGTGGCGTCATGGCCCACCAGCGCCACGCCTCGCCAGCGCCCGCCCGATGCGGCAATGCCGTCGAGCATGCATCGATTGTCGGTGGCGTAGCCGGCAAACGGATTCACCACCAGGGCGTGCGTCAGGCCATGCGCCGCCAGCACGGTACGGAATTCCTGCGAGGTACCGATCTCATTGGGGGCCGGCTTGTAGCCCACCGGATTGCTGAACGGAAAAGCGGCCGTGTCCAGGACATGCGCATGGCTGTCCACGGCATAGCGCGCATTGCCGTCGGCGGGGTTGCGGGTATCAGTCATGGTGTGCATGTCTTTGGCAACGCTCATTGGGGTTCGATGCCGGCTTCGCGGGCCAGTTTTTTCCACTTGTCAATCTCGTCGTGGATGTACGGGCCGAACTCTGCCGGGCCCATGGGGTCGATGTCGAAGCCGATATTCTTGAACTTGGCCTGCAATGCCGGGTCGGCCAGCGAGGCGAGCAGGGCGTCGTAAACGGGCTGCACCACCTCGGGCGGCGTCTTGCCGGGGGCCAGCAAGCCAGTCCAGGCCGACAAGTCGAAACCGGCCACGGTATCGCCGATGGGGGGCGTATCGGGCAGCAATGCCGACCGGTCTTTCATGGTAACCGCCAGCAGGCGCGCTTTGCCTGCCTGCACCTGCGGCATGGCGGTCGCGAAATCGGCCATCAGCACCTGGATCTGGTTGCCCACCAGATCGGTCATGGCCTGCGGACTGGACTTGTACGGAATGCTCAGCAAATTGATGCCCGCGCCACGCTTGAACGTCTCGGTGCCCACCAGCGTGGCGGCATTGGGCGTGCCGTACGACAGTTCCTCGGGATGGGCCTTGGCATATTGGACCAGCTCGGCCACCGAACGCACGGGCAGATCCATATTGACCAGCAGCATGAACGGCAGGATGCCGATGCGCGCCACCGGCAACAGGTCGCGCTGGGGATCGTAGGGCAGTTTCTTGTAGACACCCGGATTGATGGTATTGACGCTGGCGCCGCCTACCAGCAGGGTCAGGCCATCGGGCTTGGCGCGAGCCACGAAATCGGCGCCGATGATGCCGTTGGCGCCCGCGCGGTTCTCCACGATGACGTTCTTGCCCAGGTGTCGCGCCAGGCCCGGCGCCACCAGGCGTGCCACGTTGTCGGTGTAGCTGCCGGCGGCAAACGGCACAACCAGGCGCAGCACGTCGTCCGCGCGCGCCGCACCAGTGCCCGCCAGCGACGCCAGCGACAGCAGCGCCATGGCGAATCCACGCCGCATCCAAGTGCATGGTCTTGCTTGGTTCATGATGGTCTCCTCAGTGGGTCGTTATTTGGATGCGCCCGCGCTGGCCGCAAACAGTTCGTCGTACTTCGCCTCGTACGCGTGATAGTTCAAGACTTCGTACAGTTCAGTGCGCGGCTGCATGATGTCCAGCATTCTGCGCGGCGAGCCGTCTTCCAGAATGGCCCGGTACACGTTCTGCGCGGCGGCCGCCATGGCACGCGCGGCCGACAGCGGATACAGCGCCGCCGACACGCCAGCCTGGCGCAACTCGTCCAGCGTAAAAGTCGGCGTCATCGAGAATTCGGTAATGTTGGCCAGCACCGAATGCGGGCGACCGATGGCCTGCACGAAGCTGCGGTACTGGTCGAGGTCGGCGCAGGCTTCGGCGAACACCATGTCGGCGCCAGCCTCCATATAGGCGCACGCCCGGTCGATCGCCGCCGGCAGGCCCTCGTTGGCCAGGGAATCGGTACGGGCCACCAGGAAGAACGCATCGTCGGTGCGCGCATCCACGCATGACTTGATGCGGTCGACCATCTCGGCGGTGCCGACCAGCGCCTTGTTCGGTCGGTGCCCGCAGCGCTTGAGCTGCACCTGGTCCTCGATATGCATGGCGGCCGCGCCGTCCTTGATCAGGCCCTTTACCAGCCGCGCAATATTGAACAGCCCGCCGAAGCCGGTATCCACATCCACCATCAAAGGCAGCTCGCAGGCATCGGTCATGCGGCGCACGTCTTGCAATACTTCGGTCATGGTGGTCAGGCCCAGGTCGGGCAGGCCATGCGAATACGTCGCCATGCCGCCGCCGGCCAGATAGATGGCCTGGTGCCCGGCCCGCTGTGCCAGCAGCGCGCAAAACGGATTCATCGCGCCCACGATGGGCAAGGGCTGGCTGCCCGCCAGTGCATCACGAAAGCGCTGGCCCGGGCTGGCAGAAGATTGGTATGGGTCGATCAACATGATGCAGGGCTCCTGGTTGTCCAATGCGCCGCATTGTCCGCAGCCTGTACCAGCCTTACAATCGTGTTGTGCATAGCGGAACACTTGATGAAAATCGCCTCGCCCTCCCCGCCGGCGCCTGATCCTGCCGAACGCGAGAACGTCTACGCCGTCACGCGCGCGCTGTTGCTGCTCGATGCCTTCCTGCCTCATGAGCAGGGCGTGACGCTATCCGAACTGAGCCGCCGCCTGGGCATGGGCAAGACCACAGTGCTGCGCACGGCGCGCACGCTGGCGCGCTCGGGCTATTTGGCGCAATGGGAAGACGGGCGTTGGCGCCTGGGGCCGGCCGCCGGCTGGCTAGGAGTGCGCTACCAGACGGCCTTCGATGCCCGCGATGTCATCGACTCGGTGCTGCGCGCCTTGACCGACGCCACTGGCGAAACCACCGCCCTGTTCGTGCGCGAAGGCACCAGCCGCACCTGCGTGGCGCGTGTCGAACGCCCCAGCCTGGCGCGCCATTACATTCGCGTGGGCGAACGGCTGCCGTTGGACAAGGGCGCTTCGGGCCATATCCTGCTGGCCTATTCCGGCCACCCCGGCGAGCTGTACGCGGGCATCCGGCGGCGCGGCTACCATGTGTCGGTTGGCGAACGCGACCCGCTGGTGTGCAGTATTTCGACGCCGGTTTTCGGCGCCCGTCGGCGCCTGTTCGGGGCGCTGTGCATTTCGGCCGAATCGGCGCGGTTGGGCCATGCCGAACTGACCGCCCACCTGGATGCCCTGATTGCCGGCAGCGAAGAACTGACCCGCACACTGGCCGCCAATACGGCCGGCACGTCGCCGCCGGCGTGCCCCTGAGCCGGTTCATTCTCCCTGAAGGGTCGCCACCATCGTGCGGGCACCGCCATGATTGCGGTGTTCGCACAAGTAGATGCCCTGCCACGTGCCCAGGCACAGGCGGCCGTCGCCAATGGGAATACTGAGGCTGGCCCCCAGGATGCTGGATTTCAGGTGGGCGGGCAGGTCATCGCTGCCTTCATAAGTGTGGCGGTAATAGGGCTCGTGCTCGCGTACCGCATGATTGAAGTAGCGCTCGAAGTCGGCCCGCACGGTGGGGTCGGCATTTTCGTTCAGGGTCAGCGACGCCGAGGTGTGCTGGATGAACAGGTGCAACAGGCCTACCTTGATGCGCCGGAGTTCGGGCAACTGGCCCAGGATTTCATCGGTAGCAAGATGGAAGCCGCGCTCGCGCTGGGCCAGGGTCAGTGATTTCTGGATCCACATATTGCCTGCTCGCAAGTCGTCACAGCCCAGGGGCGGGGCGATGCCGGGGATTGTTCATTTTGCACATTTTACGTATTATATGTTCAATATGAACACCATCAAGGCAATCCTGTGACCGCCCTGCGCAGCCCCAAGCCATCTCCCGATGCCGTTCTGGCCAAGGCGGTGCTGCGCGCCGCCGACCAACTTGAGCTGCGGCAGGCCGACCTGGCCGCGGTGCTGGGCATACACCGTACGGCGGTCACCCGCCTGAAGCAAAACTTGTCGCTCGACCCTGCCTCGAAGCAGGGCGAACTCGCCCTGCTGCTGGTGCGCGTGGCCCGCGCCCTGTTCGCCCTGACCGGCGGCGACCAAGACTGGATACGCCATTTCATGCACACGCCCAACAAGGTCACCGGAGGCGTGCCGGCACGGCAGTTGGAAAGCATCCAGGGCCTGATGACCGTGCTGCGGTTTGTCGACGCTATCCGGGGCAAAATCTGATGATCTGGCAGGCCTGCCACGGGCCGCGGCACGTGGGCCCGGTCAGCGGCGTGCTGTACCGGCTGGTCGAAAGCCAGGAACAGATCGCCACGCTGGGCTATGTCGACACGCTGGAAGAACAGGCCGTGCTGGAATCGCTGATCGACGCGGTCAAGCCGCCCTACCCCGAAGACGGCACCGGCTTTCACTACCTGCTGAAAACCCCGTTCCGGTATCCCCCGCTGCCATGGGGTTCGCGCTTCGGGCGCACACACGAGCCCGGCATTTTCTACGGTGGCTGCGGCATCGGCACGACGCTGGCGGAATCCGCCTACTATCGCTTCGTCTTCTGGCATTCGATGGATGCCCCGCCGCCCAAGGCGCAGATCAATAGCCAGCACACCCTGTTCTCAGTGGGATATAAAACCGGCCAGGGCATACGCTTGCAGTCGCCCCCTTTCGACGCTTACCGGGCCGAACTGGCGCATCCCGCCGATTACCAGGCCGCCCAGCAAGTAGGCACGGCCATGCGCGAAGCCGGTGTGCAAGCCTTCGAATACTTCTCTGCCCGCGATCCCAAGGGCGGCTGCTGCGTCGGCCTGTTCACCCTGCACGCCCTGGCGCAGAAGCGTCCGCGCGACATGAGCCCATGGCTCTGCCAGGCCAGCGGCGAAGAAATCGCCTTCAAACAAGCGGGCGGACACGAGGTCGCTACCTACGCCATCGCCAGCTTCCTGCACGAAGGCCGGCTACCGGTTCCGGCCTGAGCGCTTCCCCGGTGCCAGGCTTCCAAAGGCGGTCCGACACCGCTGCGCGGTGGACCGGCCCGCCTGCTACAGGATCGACGGTTCTCCGCGCAACTTCATTTCCGCCACGATCCGGTCATCGCGTTGGTTCAACGAAAACTCATACCGGCCGGGATAGCGCAGGGCCAGGCGCCGGCACAGGTTGGCCAACCCACCGCCCCCTTGCGCCAGGTCGTAGGGCGCATGCAGATGCCCAGGGTTGTCTACCTCGACGACCAACTCGTCGCCCCGCATCCGGGTACGGATATTGATCAGGAACTGCAGGCTGTTGGACTGCATGCCATGCTTGATGGCGTTTTCCACCAGCCCTTGCAGCGTCATGTGGGGAAGCCGCTTTTCCAGCGAGGCGGGATCGAGATGGCAGCGATGCTCGAGCTGCCGGTCGAAACGCAGCGCCTGGATGCGTATGTAGGCCTCGGCCGCCTCGATTTCTTCATCCAGCCGGCACAGGCCCTGGCCCCGGCGGTTCAACGAATAGCGCAGATACGCCGCCAGCCGGCGAGTCATTTCTTCGGCGATGGCGGGGCGTTCGGCGATCTCGGCCACGATAGTATTGAGCGCGTTGAACAAGAAGTGCGGCTCGATCTGCAGTTGCAGGCTTTCCAGTTCCAGGCGCAGGGCATGTGTCTCGGCCTTCATCTTGGAAATGCGCTCGGTGCGCGCGGCCAGTTCGGCCGCCACGCCAAAGTAGATCAATGTCCAGATGGACAATATGCCCATGTAATAGATGAACCCCAGCCGGTACTGATTGCCGGGTATGACGCGCATCGTGCCGGCCGGAAACAGATGGTGGATGAAGTAGGCAATCGAGGCCAGCAGCGTCGCCGCCGCTACGCACAGCAACACCGCACAGGCCAGCGTGCTGATGGGAGACCGGGTCTTGGACGTATTGCGCCCATGCCATACCGCGGCGGCGCTGGTCAGCACGAACGCCAGCGGTTCGAGCGCCAGCGTCAGCCAGAACGCGGCGGAAGCATTGCCGAACACGGCCAGCCTGATGAAGAAGCCCACCACGGCCAGAAAGATCCACCCGACCACCTGCGCCCGCCAGAAACCTGGCGAAGACTCGCCCTGGCTGAGCTCCCGGCTGATCGAGCTGAAGATTGTCGAGGTGTGGTCAGAGAGGGCCATGCCAGCATATTACCCGTGTCGAAACGGCGTCGGCACGCCCTGCTTGAAGAGCTCATCGAATATCTCTTTATGCCCGGAAAGCACCACTTTTTGTAACAACACAAGGGCTGCGCCGTGCCAGGCCGCAGGCTCGCACCTGCGCATCCACGACGATTGGCTGTCACATGCTATGTTTCCATGCAATTGCTATTGCAATCCGATCGCCGTTTCCCCTCTGCCACCCTCCACCATGAATTTCCTAGACCGCATCGCCGCCCGAACCCAAGGCCTGACCCAGAGCGAACAGATGCTGGTGGATTACCTGGTCTCGCACCAGCCGCATGGCATGCTGGACACGGCCACGGTCATTGCGCGCAAGGTTGGCATCAGCCCATCGACCGTCGTGCGCCTGTTCTCCAAGATCGGGTACGAATCATTTGCCGAGGCACAGCGCGAAGCGCGCCACGAGATAGCCTCCAAGCTGACTTCACCCGCGCAGCGCGCCACGCTTCGGACGGCAGGCGAGCAAACCCTGCAATCCGTGGTCGAAGACAGCCTCTTGCTGGACATCGAGAACATCCAGGCGACGCGGGCCTCGATGGACATGGACGAATTCGAGGCCTTCGTGCATATCCTGAGCCGTCCTCGCAAAGGCAGGGTTTTTATCGCGGGCGCCAAGAATGCCTATGGGGTGGCGGCACATTTGCACACGCACCTGAATATGTGCATGAAAGACGTGCAGCTCCTGGACACTCAACCATCCACACTGGCCGACAACCTGCTGTGGATAGATGAACACGACGTGCTGGTGGCGATCTCTATCCGGCGCTACGCCAAGACCGTCCACCATGCCGCACGGCATTTCCACTCGACGGGCGCACGCGTGCTTGCCATCACGGACAGCCCGCTATCGCCCATCGCCGGCGTGGCCGATCACCGGCTGCTGATTCACACGGCCAGCAATTCGCCCTTCGATTCCTTCACGGCGCTGTTCAGCCTTTGTACCGCGCTTGTATCCGCCGTATCGTGGCGTAGGAAAAAAGCCGTGGACGCCTTGCTTGCGCGCGGCGAGACCATCTGGCGCGAGGCCGGCACCTTCGTCGAAGGGAATTGACGGCCTAGCCTGCCGTTCTGCAACGGCAGTTGCATCCTAAATGGCACCCTGCGAACAAAGCCACACGCATGTGGCTTGTGTCATCGTGCGCGCAGGCAGGGTACGCATGCTGCAGGGCATACGCCCGGACAACCCAGTAAATCAACAAGGTACTCAGTTATTCGGTGCGCAGTCAGCGCCTGAGTTTCGCTAATCATCAGCTATTGGAATTACCAACCAATAACTATATTTTATGAAATTGTTATTGCACAAATATCATTCGAATGATGAAATCAAGTCATTACCGAGCGCAATCCCTGGCGCCTGACACATGAAAACCGGGCGGCTCAACCTTACTGAATGGAATCCGCCATGGCTCGCCTACCTTCTCCCGATACGAAACAGAATCCGGAATTTGCCGCCGTCCTGAAAGAACTGGAGCAAAGCCGCGGAGTCGTATCGAATGCGCTGCGCTCCATGGGGCACGCCCCGCAGGCCCTGCGCCGCTTTGCGGCGGTCGGAGACTACGTCCGCTTCCACTCGGCCCTGTCTGCCCGTACCCGGGAAATCGTCATTGTCATTACGGGACGCGCATCGACTTACGCCATCAACCATCATGGCCCCCTGGCGCTACAAGCGGGCATTACCCAGGCCGAACTCGATGCGCTGTGCCATGGCACCGTGCCCCACACGTTCAACGAAACCGACCAAGCGGTAACGCGGTATGTACTCGAGTTCACGTCCGCCGAATCGGTCACTGATACTGCGTTCGCGGCCCTGCGGAAGGTGATGACACCGCGAGAACTGACGGATGTCTCGTTCACTTCCGCTTACTACGTGGCCTTTGCCATGATGACAGCCGCCTTGGGGGCCCATTACGACTCCGACGATTTCGTGGCGGCCGAACTGGAATGGCAACAACGGAAAGACCAGGCCTGACAACTTCGATTCCCGGGGGAAAATATGAAAAGCACTCGACTGGCTGCCCAGGTTTGCGTGGCCGCCTCTTTGCTGTTTTCCGGGGCGCCTGCCTCGGCCGCCGATTCCTACCCATCCAGGCCGATCAAGATCATCGTGGCCTACCCGGCAGGGGGTGCCAACGATGTCGTGGCCCGGACAGTTGCCGATTCAATCTCGAAAGACCTGGGCCAGAGCGTCATCGTCGAGAATATCTCGGGGGCCGCCGGCACGCTGGGCGCAGCCCGGGCCGCCAAGTCGGCACCCGATGGCTATACGCTTTTCATGGCGGCCGGCGCGCACGCGCTGGCTCCCAGCGTGCGAAAGAACCTGCCCTATGACATTATCAAGGACTTCGATCCCATCAGCGTCGCCGCCATCGGCACCTATGTGCTGGTAGTAAACCCCGCGGTCAAGGCGACGTCGGTACGCGAGCTGATAGACCTGGCCAAGGCCAGGCCCGATGAACTGACCTTCGCCTCGTCAGGCGTGGGCGCCCCCCTGCATCTGGCGGGCGTACTGTTCCAGGAAAAAACCCAGACCAAGCTGCGCCATGTTCCATTCCGCGGCGACGCCGACGCCAATACCGCTGTTGCGGCCGGTCACGTCGACATGATATTTGGCTCGCTGGGGCCCATGCTGCCCCTAATCCAAAGCGGTAAGGTGCGTGCTTTGGCCGTGACGAGCGCCGCCCGCAGCACGGTCGCCGATACCCTGCCGACCCTGATGGAAAC
>DASPIV010000308.1:0-3239 GCA_035628955.1 Bordetella sp. | reverse complement strand
GCACCGTTGGCGGGGGCGCCCTGGTCGCCGCGGATCTTGGCGGCGATTTCGGATGCGGCCTGGGCCGAAGGCACGCTGAAGGCCAGCACGCCACGGTTGAGCGGCTCGGCGATGCGCGGGGCCGCGACCAGTTCGCGGTCGATTACCAGGGCCAGCATCTTGCCGATGTTCTGGCCACTGATATCGTTGAGCTTGCGGGCGCCTTCTTCAGTGAACCGCAGGCCCACGAAATTCTGCCCCTGGCGGTCGACCAGGGCAGCGGCTTCGGTCAGGTCGCCGCGGGTAAGCACGGGCTGGCGCTGCATGAACAATGAACCGTCGGGGATCTTGACTTCCATCAGGCCGGGCGAGGTTTCGGCCTGTGCGACGTAGAACTCGACCACAGATGCCGTGGCGGGTTGCTGCTGCGTGGCCGGAGGGGTGGCGGTACTGCTCTGGGCGTCTTTCTGAGGCGCGGTTTTGCAGCCCGCAAGCACGAGCGTCAGGACTGCGAGAGCCGGGGCCAGTTTACGTAACGTAGGTTGCATGATGTGTTCCTTCTTTGATGACTGGGGGCTGGCATGCCAGGTTACGTGCATCCCGGCGTTACAAAAAAGTGTACAGGTCTCGCGCCCGGACCGATAGCCCCAAGCGTATACAGATGTAAAGCCGTAATACGGCCTATACTGCGGATTCACGCAGGGGTACTCGCGGGCCGCAAGCGGCTGGCGTGTTGAGAGAGTCCCTTCGTACCAGTACGGATAATGCCGATGCTGGGAGCGTATTCCGTGCCCGGCCCGCCATGGCCTCTTGCGGCCCGGAATCCATCCCGATTCGGCTCCAAACTCATTATTGGAGCTTTTCATGAACGCCAACCCGAAGTTCCTGGCAGCCACGGCCGAAGTCGACGCCGCCGCCGTTGCGCCGCTGCCCAAGTCCCGCAAGGTATACGAGACCGGTTCCCGCCCGGACATCCGCGTGCCGTTTCGTGAAATTTCGCAAGACGACACGCCCACCATGTTCGGCGGCGAAAGCAACCCGCCCCTGACGGTCTACGACACCAGCGGCCCCTATACCGACCCCGACGTCCGGATCGACATCCGCCGCGGCCTGCCGGCCCTGCGCAAGGGCTGGATCGAAGAGCGCGACGATACCGAACTGCTGGCCGGCCCCACCAGCGACTACGGCAAGTCGCGCCTGACCGACCCGAAACTGACGGCCATGCGCTTCGACCTGCAACGGCCGCCGCGCCGCGCCAAGCCCGGCGCCAATGTGTCGCAAATGCACTATGCGCGCCGCGGCATCGTGACGCCGGAAATGGAATTCGTGGCGATCCGCGAGAACCTGCGCCGCGAACAGTATCTGGAAACCCTGCGTGCCAGCGGCCCCGACGGCGAGAAGCTGGCCCGCCGCCTGCTGCGCCAGCACCCGGGGCAGTCGTTCGGCGCCGCCATCCCGGCCGCCATCACCCCCGAATTCGTGCGCGCTGAGATCGCCCGCGGCCGCGCCATCATCCCGGCCAACATCAACCACCCGGAAGTCGAACCGATGGCTATCGGACGCAACTTCCTGGTCAAGATCAACGCCAATATCGGCAATTCCGCGGTCAGTTCTGGCATAGGCGAAGAGGTCGAGAAAATGACCTGGGCCATCCGCTGGGGCGGCGACACGGTCATGGACTTGTCGACCGGCAAGCATATCCACGAAACCCGCGAATGGATCGTGCGCAATTCGCCGGTACCCATCGGCACGGTGCCGATCTACCAGGCGCTGGAAAAAGTGGACGGCAAGGCCGAAGACCTGACCTGGGAAATCTTCCGCGACACCTTGATCGAGCAAGCCGAACAGGGCGTGGACTATTTCACGATTCACGCGGGGGTGCGCCTGCCCTTCATTCCCATGACGGCCGACCGCATGACCGGCATTGTGTCGCGCGGCGGGTCGATCATGGCCAAGTGGTGCCTGGCGCACCACAAGGAAAGCTTCCTGTACGAGCGCTTCGAGGAAATCTGCGAAATCATGAAGGCCTACGACGTCAGCTTCTCGCTCGGCGACGGCTTGCGGCCGGGCTCGGCCTACGACGCGAACGACGAGGCGCAATTCGCCGAGCTGAAGACGCTGGGCGAGCTGACGCAAGTGGCCTGGAAGCACGACGTGCAAGTCATGATCGAAGGCCCGGGCCACGTGCCCATGCAGATGATCAAAGAGAACATGGACCTGCAGCTCGAACACTGCCATGAGGCGCCGTTCTATACGCTGGGCCCCCTGACCACCGACATCGCCCCCGGCTACGATCACATCACCTCGGGGATCGGCGCGGCCCTGATCGGCTGGTACGGCACCGCCATGCTCTGTTATGTGACGCCCAAGGAACACCTGGGGCTGCCCAACAAGAAAGACGTGAAAGACGGCATCATCACGTACAAGATCGCGGCCCATGCGGCCGACCTGGCCAAGGGGCACCCCGGCGCGGCGATCCGCGACAACGCGCTGTCGAAGGCGCGCTTCGAGTTCCGCTGGGACGACCAGTTCAACCTGGGCCTGGATCCCGACACCGCCAAAGACTTCCACGACGAAACCCTGCCCAAGGACTCGATGAAAGTGGCGCACTTCTGCTCGATGTGCGGTCCGCACTTCTGCAGCATGAAGATCACCCAGGACGTGCGGGACTACGCGGCGACGCTGGGGGTGGCTGAAAAGGATGCCTTGCAGAAAGGCATGCAGGAGAAGGCGGTGGAGTTCGTCAAGAAGGGGGCGGAGATTTATCACCAGGCTTGAGGGGGCGGTCTTTGCTTCTGGCGTCGAGGCCTGCCCTCGGGAACGGGCGGGGCTTCACGGGGCCGGTCTGGCGCGTTCGCGCCAGACACCGCTTCGTCAACCTCGTCGGCCTGCGGCCTCCTTCGGTTTCCCTCGCTCGGCCCCGAGGCGCCCCGCCCGTTCCCGAGGGCAGGCCCCGACTTGCAGCAGCGCTTGATCGCCACATTGCTGGGGCGAATCTTGTTCTTTTGCTTCGTGGGGGAACTCCCGCCGGGAGAAGAAAAACGCACGGAGCCGCCGTGGACGAGGCACCCGGCCATTCCGGACCAACCCGACAGCCTCTGCATGCCATAGCCGAATGCGCGGGCAAGCCGCGCTGGGCAGCTTGCCCGCGCGGCGCATTCTTTTTTCTCTTCTCGACGACCGCCGCCACGAAGCAAAAGAACAAGATTCGCCCCAGCAATGTGGCGATCAAGCGCTGCTGCGAGTCGTTGCGGCGGGCC
>DASPIV010000307.1:0-2336 GCA_035628955.1 Bordetella sp. | reverse complement strand
CTTACCGGCATCGACCTGGTCAAGCTGCAATTGTCGATTGCCGCGGGCAAGCCGTTGCAACTGCGCCAGGAAGACGTGGATTTGCGCGGCCACGCCATCGAGCTGCGGATCAATGCCGAAGACCCGGACAAGGGCTTCTTGCCCCGCAGCGGCCGTATTGCCGAATTCGATATGCCGGCCGGACCCGGCATACGGGTCGACACCCATGCCTGCGCGGGCTACAGCCTGCCCCCCCACTATGATTCATTGCTGGCCAAGCTGCTGGTATGGGGCAAAGACCGCGAAGAGGCCCTGGCCCGCATGGAGCGCGCCTTGTCCGAGACGCGTATCGAAGGCATCCCCACCACGCTGTCGTTTCACCGGCGCCTGTTGCAGGAGCCGGGCTTTATCGGCAACGACGTGCATACGCGGTTCATCAAAGAGCAGATGTACAGCAAGCATCCGATGCAGCGCTTGTTGTAAGCAAGGGGGGCGGCACAAGCCTGGCCATCCCCCTGATGGTATCCACCTGGCGCGGCACACGCACCCGGGCGGCTGAAGGTCCTGCTAAACGGCATTCAGGCTCAGGAGACACTAAGATGAGAAAACACGTGCTTGGACTACTGGCTTTTCTTGCAATGGTGCCGCTGCAAAGCGCCTTTGCACAAGAAGTCAGCAAAGAGGTGCAGTTCATTGTGCCTGCGGGCCCCGGCGGATCGCTGGATGCGGTGGCCAGGAAATTGCAGGAATTGCTGGTGGCCAAGAAACTGGTCGGCGATATCGTGGTCTTGAACAAGCCGGGCGCATCCACCCAGATAGCCTTGAATGTGCTGGACCAGCATGCGGGCGACCCCCACTATCTGATGACGCTGGCCACCTCGATGGTCAATAACCACTACCTGGGCAACATCAAGGTCTCGTACAAGGACTACACGCCCATAGCCATGCTGCTCGACGGTTACGTGGGCGTGCTGGTGCGCAACGATTCGCCGTTCAAGACGGCAATGGATCTGGTAGCGCACCTGAAGAAAGACCCCGACGACCTGAACATCGCCATCGCCGCGACGCTGGGCAATGATGTACACGTGGGGGTGGCCAAACCCTTGATGCAGGCGGGCGTCGATATCTCGAAGCTGACGTTCGTGCCGTTCAAGTCGTCCGGCGAGTCCATCACCAACCTGATCGGCGGCAATGTCGACGTGGTGGGTGCCACCACGCCCACCATTATTCCGGCCCTGCAGACCGGCAAGGTACGCTTGCTGGCCATCGGGTCGCCCGAGCGCCTGCAAGGCGTGCTGAGCGATACGCCCACCTGGAAGGAGCTGGGCATCGATGTGGTGACCTCGTCGCCGCAAGGCGTGCTGGCGCCCAAGGGAATCACGCCCGCCCAGGTCGAATTCTGGGAATCCGCCTTGAGGCAGGTATCCGATACTGCCGAGTGGCGCGAATTCCTGCAGAAAAACCAGTGGGCACCGCGTTTTCTGGATGCGCGGCAAACCAACGACATGCTTGCCGCCGAAACGCAAAGCGTCGAGCAAGTGCTGGGCAAGCTCAAGGTCGGGAAACCGGCGGGCGGCAAATAAGCCGCCGGTTGCACGGGCCGGGCGGCCATATCGCCGACGAACCGGCGCCGCCGCGGCACGGCCCCTAGCGGCGGGCCGCCGCGCGGGCGCGGGTGGCCGGCTTGAGCTGCATGCGGCTGATCACCTTCAGCGCCACCGCCGCGGTCAGTTCCATGTGGCGTACACAGGCGGTCCAGGCGGCCTGTTCATCATTGGCTTCGATGGCGTCCACGATCAGCGACATTTCCTGGTGTGACTGCTTGGCCCGGCCGGGGCTGGTAATGGACGTGGCGCGCAGCCGCGCGATACGCCCGTGCATCAGGCGCAGGGTCTCGGCCAGGGTCGGGTTGTAGCAGCCGGACAGCAGGGTGTCGTAGAACGCCTCGATGCTGGCGAGTTGGCCGGGTACATCGCCCATGTCGATGCGCGCCTGCAACTGATCGAGCGTACCGCGCAGCGCGCGGCGTTCGGGCGAGGTTGCCATGGCGATGAAATTCTTGGCCGCCAGGCCTTCCAGCACGCCACGCACCTGGTAGATGTTGGCCGCTTCGTCGGCGGTCAGCGTCGCCACCACCGAGCCGCGATTGGGCGCGCTGTAGACAAAACCTTCCATTTCCAGCTGCAGGATCGCCTCGCGTACCAGCGGGCGGCTGGCCTGCGTCAGTTCGCAGATTTCCCGTTCGATCAGCCGGGTGCCCGGCAGCAGGCGGCCCGACAGCATGGCGTCGCGCAGCAGGTCGGCGACCTGCGTGCGCTTGGGCGTTCCATTGGCGCGGGCGGGTTCGGAATCGGCGG
>DASPIV010000306.1:0-5796 GCA_035628955.1 Bordetella sp. | reverse complement strand
GCAAGTGTCATGAACTGGCAGGCTGTGCCGCACGCGCCAGGCGCAGCAACCCCAGCGCGCTGAAACTGACCAGCCCCAGGGCGGCTGTGATCAAGAGCGCATGCAAACCCCATTTTTCGAGGCACAAGCCAAAGAGCCAGGGGGCCAGCGCCTGGGCGATACGCGCGGGCACCATCAGTACGCCCTGCCGCCGGCCATAGCCTTGCGGGCCGAACAGCGCCAGCGGCAATGTGCCTTTTGCGATGGTCAGGATACCGTTTCCACCGCCGTGCAAAAGGACGAATGCCGAGGCGGCAGGGGCACCCACCGCCAGCAATGCCGCTGCGCCCAACGGGTGGCCCAAAGCGGCCAGCCTGGCAGCCAGCAAAGGGTGCATGCGCCTGAGCAAGGTGAACTCGAGCACGCGCGCCGTCACTTGCGCAGGGCCGACCAGCGCACCGGCGGCGACGGCGGCCGCCAGGGTGGCCCCGCTTGCCATCAGCACACCCGGTAGATGAGCCGCCATGGCGGTGCTGGTGAACCAGGTGATGGCAAACACAATGGCCAACAGGATGGATGGCCACAGTCCGGCGCCGCCCTGTGTAGGCGCCGGGCCCGCCGCGACAGTCGCCTTGGCGGCGGTTGGGGCATGGTCAGCGTGGCCAGGCGGATCGGGCAACAGGGCGTTCAACGGAAGCGCCAGCACCAGATGCAGCGCCGCCCAGGTCAGGCAAGCGGCGCGCCAGCCCCAATGCACTTCAAGATAAGTGGATAACGGCCAGCCCACGGTGCTTGCAAACCCTGCCACCAGCGTAATGCCGGAGATCGCGCTGCGCGAGTCATGCCGATAAAGGCGCACCAGGGTGGCGAAGGCGGCTTCGTATAGCCCGCTGCCCATGCCGATGCCCAGCAGCGCCCAGGCCAGGAACAGGCCGGCCGGCCCCTGCGCGCAAGCCAGGCCGGCCAGTCCGCATGCGAACAGCACGTTGGTTGCCATCAAGACCGGCCGGCCGCCCCAACGGTCGATGGCATGGCCGGCGTATGGGCCCACCAGCGCGGAAATCAGCAGCGCCAGCGAAAATGCCGCGAATACGACCGGCGTTTCTATACCCAGTTCATGTGCCATCGGCACTGCCAGCATGGCGGGCAGGTAGTAACTGGAGGCCCAGGCCAGGGTTTGCGTGGCGCCCAGGGCGACAACGACGTTTCGACGGCCGGCCAGGCGCATCAGATGGACCGCTGGTTGACGCGCCGGGATAGCGCTTCGGCAGATTCCTTGCGTTCGCTATAGCGGTCGACCAGGTAGGGCGCGACATCGCGCGTAACGAGCGTGAACTTCACCAGTTCTTCCATGACGTCCACGATGCGGTCGTAATACGGCGACGCCCGCATTCGGCCGGCCTCATCGAACTCTTGCCACGCCTTGGCCACTGACGACTGGTTGGGAATGGTCAGCATGCGCATCCAGCGTCCGAGCACCCGCATCTGGTTGACGGCGTTGAAAGACTGCGAGCCGCCGCTGACTTGCATGATTGCCAGCGTCTTGCCCTGCGTCGGGCGGACCGCTCCCAGGGCCAACGGAATCCAGTCTATCTGCGTCTTCATCAGGCCGGTCATGGCGCCATGGCGTTCCGGAGAACACCACACCATGCCTTCGGCCCATTGCGCCAGATTGCGCAGTTCAGCCACTTTGGGGTGGTCTTCCGGCGCTCCATCGGCCAGGGGCAGGCCCGTGGGATCGAAGATGCGCGTTTCGGCGCCAAAGGCGCGCAAGAGACGGGCCGCTTCTTCTGTGGCGTAGCGGCTGAACGAGCGTTGCCGCAACGAGCCATAGAGCAGCAGAATACGGGGCGCGTGCGTCGATGCGGCAGGAAAATGGCCGGCGATGTCAGTATCGGCGAGTTCGGAGATAAGGTTTGGTACGTCTTGCAGCATGAGTAGTGAAGTCAGTTCATAGCGAGATCTGGCGCGTGTACAAGGCCGCGCTTGCCGGGCACTGGGCACGCATTTGCATAGTCGCCTGGATTTCATGCGGTGCGCTCTCGCGCTCCAACGGCCGGAAGCCGATCTTCTGGAAAAATCCGCCTGTCTGTTCGGTAAGCAGCCAAGCACGCCTGGCGCCTTGCTCGAGCGCGCGGCGCAGCAACAGGGCAACCACATTGCGGCCGATATCCCGGCGCCGGGCCTTGGGTTCGACGGCCAGGGAGCGCAGCAGCGCCTCTTGGCCGTGGATCTCGACCCCGGCGTATGCGAGCACTTCGCCGGTAGTGGTGGTGTAGGCATAGAACCGGCCGGGCGTCTGCGCCTCTGGCATGGCCAGCCCCGCCTCGGCCAGCGCCGTGCCCAGTGCGGGGTGGGCGGCCGGTACGAGGGTGTCGCGCAGGAAGGGCACACCTTCTTCTTTTTCCAGTCGCAGGCCGGCTGGCACGTCTACCAGGTCGAGCAAGACATCCGAGGGGCGGCACAGGCGCGTGCCCCGCGGTGTGCTGACCAGGGGCCGGTTGATGAGGATCGGGTGGGCAAGCATTTGTTGGACAAGCGCCTGGTCAGTCCAGTGCGCGGCATCCAGGCCCAGCTCTTTGTAAGGGGTTCCCTTCACGCGCAGGGTGTCCCGGACCGCCATGCCGTTGGCGGCAATCAAGCGCGCCAGGGTCTGTGCATCCGGCGGATTGCGCAGATATTCGATGACGGTTGGCGCGGTGCCCAGGCGTTCGAGCGCTGCCAGTACGTTGCGGGACGTGCCGCAATCCGGATTGTGATAGATAGTCACGCTCATGGGCGGGCCTCTTTGACTGGACGGTTGCAGCCCTGCTCGTACCAGCCGCGAGAGCCGTTGACGGCTCGCACTACCAGCAGCATCAGCGGTACCTCGATCAGGACCCCGACGACCGTGGCCAGGGCCGCCCCGGATTCGAACCCGAACAGGCTGATGGCCGCCGCGACAGAAAGCTCGAAGAAATTCGATGCGCCGATCAAGGCCGAGGGGCAAGCAATATTGTGTTGTTCACCTGCCTTGCGGTTGAGCCAATAGGCAAGACCGGAATTGAACAAGACCTGGATGACGATAGGAACCGCCAGCATGGCGATGACCAGCGGTTGCTGCAGAATGGCCTGGCCCTGGAAGCCGAACAACAGCACCAGGGTCAGCAGCAGCGCGCCTATCGACAGCGGGCCGATGCGCCGCATTGTGCGGTCGAACGCGGCTTGGCCGCGCTTGACCAGCATTCGCCGCCAGGCTTGCGCCAGGATGACGGGAATGACGATATACAGGCCCACCGATGTGATCAAGGTCGCCCAGGGTACCGTGATGGCGGACATGCCCAGCAGCAGGGCGACAATGGGCGCAAAGGCAAACACCATGATGGTGTCGTTCAGCGCAACCTGCGACAGCGTGAAAGCGGCGTCGCCGCCGGACAGGCGGCTCCAGACGAACACCATGGCCGTGCAGGGCGCGGCCGCCAGCAGGATCAGGCCCGCAATGTAGCTGTCCAATTGCTCGGTTGGCAGCCATGGCGCGAATATCTGCCGGATGAAGAGCCAGCCCAGGAACGCCATTGAAAACGGCTTGACGGCCCAATTGACGAACAGCGTCACGCCGATACCGCGCCAGTGCTGGCCGACTTTTCCCAGGGCCGCGAAGTCCACTTTCATCAGCATCGGGATGATCATGATCCAGATCAGGACACCGACAGGCAAGTTGACCTGGGCAATTTCAAGATGCCCGACCAGTTGGAACACCGTGGGCGCCAACCGGCCCGCGGCCACACCCAGCACAATGCAAAGAAACACCCAAAGGGTGAGGTAGCGTTCAAAGAAACTGATTGCCGGCCGATCGGACGCGGCATGGGTTTCGGCGGACATCGGGCTTATTCCTGCGTACGGCCGATACCGCGCAGTTCGCTATGCAACGACATGGCATCCAGCCGTTCGATCGGCAGCGACAGGAACAATTCGATGCGGCGCTTCAGCACACGTGCCGTATCGTGAAAGGCCTTCAAACGCTGTTCCTCGGTGCCTTCATGGGCGGCAGGATCGGGCACGCCCCAATGCGCCGACATCGGACGGCCTGGCCAGACAGGGCAGGTCTCGCCAGCGGCGTTATCGCAGACAGTAAAAATGAAATCCAGCGCTGGCGCGTCGGATCTGGCGAACTCATCCCAACTCTTGCTGCGATAGCCTTCCGCGGGTAGCGACAAGGCCTGCAGCGTTGCCAGTGCCATGGGGTGGACTTCTCGCTTAGGCTGGCTGCCAGCCGAGTAAGCGCGACAGCGCTCGCCAGCCAGGCCGTTCATGATGCCTTCAGCCAGAATGGAGCGGGCGGAGTTTCCAGTACAGATGAACAGTATGTTGTAGGCCGATTTCGACATTGGTGGTCCTAGCAGCAGCGGGGGGAGGGTTGCGGTTCGCGGCAGGTGGCGAGCGGCAGACCGGCGTCGGTTTGCACCTGAGGTTTACCGTAGACGGGAATGTTGCCCAGGGTATGAAAGTGCTCCCAGGCAAGCCCTTGCGGATCAGTGACCCAGTATTTGTCGCTGCGCGCATAGCAGCAGGCAGTCTCGCCCTGTTCGTCGAGTTCCAGGTCGGCGGCGCCAGCCCGCGCTTTCAGTGCGGCCAGATCAGCGGCGCTATCGGCCTGGATGCCAAAGTGATCGAGGCCGCGAGCGGCACCGCGCGTCGAAATGGCGAAGTTCAACGGGGGATCGTCCAGCATCCACTTTGCGTAGTCGGTTTCCACGCGGGCGGGCGATTGGGCGAACAGCTGAGTGTAAAAGCCGATGTTCCGGGCCAGGTCATCAACATGCAAATGGACGTGAAAGCGATTCATGATGGGTCCTTAGCAAGATAGGCAAGCCTTGGGGTCGCTGGCCACGCAAGCCGCGCCCTGGCAGCAGTGCTCGGTGAGATAGCCCAGCAGCCCGTTCATGCGCGAGAAATCGGCGCGATAGATCAGGTTGCGGCCGTGCTGCTGCGCGCTGACCAGGTCCGCATGCAACAACTCTTTAAGGTGGAACGACAGCGCATTGCGGGCCACATCCAATTGGTCCGCCAGTACGCTGGGGATCAGCCCTGCCGGGCCGGCCACCACCAGCGCACGGAATATGCGCAGGCGTTGGGCATGGGCGAGTGCGTTCAGGGCGGTGACGGCTTGATCTTCGTTCATTAATCAATGATACAAGAACTATTGAACTAATGGCAAGGCCGCAAGCGCGAAACAGCGGATACGCGGCACGCCGCAGCTTGTCGATAATGGGCGCGACCTCGTCCACTTCGATCTGCAGGTTGATGCTCGGCTAAAGGGCGGTTCCATGGGCGCGGTCAGCCACTGCCTCGGAACCGCGCCCAGTTCGGCCAGAGATCCGGGCTGCGTTCCAGATGGGCGACATACAGCTCCGGGACCATTTTGTTGCGTACCAGCATCTGGAGTTGCTCTTGGCCAGGCATCGCGGCGCGCGTCTTCAGCGCGTGGCTTGGGCCGAGTAGCCCGATACGAAAGACTTGGGGGGCGAGCCGTCTTCATAGTAGACATGGCGTTGCACCTGGCCGATGTCCGCGCCGTAGCAATGGATGCTGATGGACACCTGGTCAGCGCTGGCATTCTGCACGCGATGCACATCGCCGATCGAGGGGGATACCTGCTCGACCTGGCCAGCCTGCAGTAATTGCGCGGGGCCGTCGGCAATAGCCAGGGTCCCGTTTTGCAGGCTGTACCGGGTGCCGGTCTCGGCGCCGCGCAACATGCCGATGACGCCCCATACCGTATGGTCATGAATCGGCGTGCGCTGGCCGGGGCCCCAAACGAAGCTGACGACCGAGAAC
>DASPIV010000305.1:0-7080 GCA_035628955.1 Bordetella sp. | reverse complement strand
GCCGCTTCGAAGCCACCACCACCGCGGTGGCCGACATCTGGACCACGGCGCTGGCGCAGCATCAGCGCGCCGGCGAAACGCTGGCGCAAGACCTGGGCATGTCTCTGCAGCAATTCACCCATACGTTCGAACAGCGTTCGGCCAGCCTGCTCGACGGCGTATCGGCCCGCCTGGACGCCACGTCTGCCGGTATGGCGGCGGCCTGGACCGGCGCGCTGGCGCAGCAAGAGCACACCGGCGCCAAGCTGGCCGACGATCATCAGCGTGCCCTGACAGCGGCCACGGCCAGCCTGGAACAGCATACGGCCGCGCTGCTGCGTACCGTGACCGAGTCGCACGCCGGCTTGCAGGCCGAACTGGCCGCCCGCGACGAACAGCGCCTGGCCGCCTGGCATGCCTCGCTGGGTGGCCTGGCAAGCTCGCTGCGCGAGCAATGGGAACAGGCCGGCACCCACGCCACCGAGCGCCAGCAGCAGATCTGCGACACGCTGGCGCGAACTGCGCAGGACATCTCGGCACAAACCCAGGCCCACGCACGCGACACCATTGCCGAAGTCACGCAACTGGTGCAGGCCGCCGCCGAAGCGCCCAAGGCCGCCGCCGAGGTCATTGCCGAGCTGCGCCAGAAACTGTCGGACAGCATGGCCCGCGACAATGCCATGCTGGAAGAACGCAGCCGCCTGATGGAAACATTGGGCACCCTGCTCGATGCCGTGAACCATGCGTCTTCCCAACAGCGCAGCGCTGTCGACGAACTGATCGCCACCTCGGCCGGCCTGCTCGACCGCGTCGGCACGCAGTTCACCGACAAGGTCGAAGCCGAGACCGGCAAGCTGGGCAGCGTGGCCGCGCAGGTTACCGGCAGCGCCGTCGAAGTCGCCAGCCTGGGCGAGGCCTTCGGCGCCGCCGTGCAGTCGTTCGGCCAGTCCAGCGACAAGCTGGTCGATCATCTGCAGCGCATCGAGTCCGCCCTGGACAAGTCCCTGGCGCGCAGCGATGAGCAACTGGCGTATTACGTGGCCCAGGCCCGCGAAGTGGTCGACCTGAGCGTCATGTCGCAAAAGCAGATTCTTGAAGACCTGCAGCAACTGGCCAGCCTGCAGGCGCCGGCCGGCAGCGAGACGGCATGAACGAAGATATCGACGCCGGCGTAGAGCCTACCGCCCCTGCCTGGGCGGTTTTCGGCGACCTGATGTCAGTACTGCTGGGCGCCTTCGTACTGATCCTGGTCAGCGTCATCGGCGTGCAGCTCGAGCTTTCGGCGCGGCTGGAAGCCGAAGTCAAGCAACGGCAAGAAGAAACGCAGCGCCGCGTCGCGCTCGAGCAAGCCCTGGCCGGGCCGTTGGCGGCGGGCCGGGTCACGCTGGTCGACGGCCGCATCGGCATCAGCGGCAATGTGCTGTTCGCGCTGAATTCCGATCAGTTGCAGCCCGAAGGGCTGGATGTGCTCAAGAGCCTGGTCGGGCCGTTGTCGGCCTATCTGCAGGCACACAACGAAGTGCTGATGGTCAGCGGCTTCACCGATGACCAGCCTGTGCATGGCAACAACCGCCGCTTTGCCGACAACTGGGAACTGTCCGCCCAGCGCGCCCTGACGGTCACCCGGGCGCTGATCGAGCAAGGCATCGCGCCGTCGTCGGTATTCGCAGCCGCGTTCGGCGCTGAGCAACCGGTGGCTTCGAACGCCGACGCCGAAGGCCGGGCCAGCAACCGGCGCGTGGAAATCGCGCCTATCGCCCGCCCGGCCCAAGACCAGGTACCGCCCCGTGAGTGAAGGCCACGCCAACGGCATCCAGGCCACGCTCGACGGCTGGCGCGAGCGCGGCGCCGATCGCCTGGATCCGCTGCGCTTTCGTCTGATCACCGCGATGGCGGCACGCGCCGCCCGCCATGAGGGCGAGACACGCCGCGTGCTCGATGGCCGGCTGGCCGAACTGATGGGGCAATACGAGGCGCGGCTTGCCAGCACGGACCAGACCGATGCCGCCAATGCCCCGGTACCGCGGCAGCCGCCCGCGCCGGGCATGCTCGCCGCGCTGCTGGAACACATTGCGGGTCCCGTCGCGGCCAATGGCGCCACCGACCGGCGCAGCCGCTATCCCGAACTGGACTTGCTGGACTACTTCCAGGCTACCTGGGCCAGGCTCAGCACCGACCGGCAATTGCGGCAGTCGCAAGAGCAAGTGCACGAAAATGCCGGCCCCCTCAATTCCAACCACCTGGTGCACCGCGCGCTGTCGCTGATGCGCGACCAGTCGCCGGGCTACCTGCACCAGTTCCTGTCGTACCTGGATGCGCTGTCGTGGGTGGACCAGCTCAACAACAATGGCGGCCTGGCCGCCAAGCCGGCCGCACGCGCCAGGAAAGGCCCGCGTGCGGCGCGCTAGCGCGCAAGAGCCGCCGGCCTGGCTTGGTCAGAACGCCGATGCCGGCGCGGGCCGGCGCACCACCCGGACCTTGCCGCTGGCACCCCCGCCGCAATAAAACTGACCGTGGCCATCGGATTCCAGCCCCGACACGCCCATGCCGGCCGGCATTTGCAGGTTGGCCATTACCTGGCCGCTGCGCGGATCGATCTGGCGCAGCTCGCTGGCATCGTCTTCCCAGGTGCCATGCCAGAGTTCGCCCTCGACCCAGGTCACGCCGGTGACGTAGCGGTTGGATTCCAGCGTGTTCAGCACTTTGCCGGTATGGGGATCCACTTGATGGATCTTGCGGTTTTTATAGTGCGCCACCCACAGCATGCCTTCGGCCCAGGCCAGCCCGGAATGGCCGTCGCCATCGGGAGTGGGAATGCTGGCCAGTACCTTGCCCGTGTGAGGGTCGATTTTCTGGATACGATCGCCGGCGATCTGGAACAAGGCCTGCCCATCGAAGGCCGTGCCGGCCGAGGCCGCGGCAGCCATACTGCGGGTCACCTTGCCGCTTTCCGGATCCAGCGCCTGCAGCGTGTCGCCGGTGGCCAGCCAGACCTGCCGGCCATCGAAGCTGACGCCGTGTACTTGGTCGACACCCGGGAAGGGGCCGTATTCGCGAATGATTTCAGCAGCTTGGTTCATGTCGGCATCCTGTTGGTTGCGCACCCTTGGCAAACCCGGTGCATGCCTGCATCCTAGTTGTTGAACAAAGGGCCGGGAAGTAACAAGCTTGTCGTGAATTCCGGCACCGAGGCCGCCAGCCAGCGGCGAGCCCGTCCCTGGCCCAAGGGCCGCACCCGGCCCGCCGCCGCCAGGGCATCCAGCGCCCGCTGCACGGTACGCTGGCTGGCATCCAGCGCGACGGCCAGCGCGGAACTCGACCACGACTCGCCATCGGCCAGCAAAGCCAGCACTCCCGCGTGCGGCGTTTCATCGGGCCAGGCCAGCACGGCCACATGGCGCGCGCGCGGTGCCAGCACATAGCCAAGCGCAGTCGCTTCGATACCCGCCAACGCGCCCAGCGCTTTGCGCAGCCGCCCCATTTCGACACGCAGCCGTGCCCGGTGCGACTCATCGGCATGGCGGGTGCGAAACACCCGGGCGATCAACGTATCGCGGGGCACGTCGCCAGGCCAGGCCTCGCCCAACGCGCGCGCCAGCAAGAACAAGACGGGACGGCGGGCCAGCGCCACCATGGCGGTTTCATCGCGCACGACATGGCGGCAGGCATCCACGATCAGCGTTGGCGATGCCGTCAGGGATTCGACTTCGTCCAGCCTGACCAGGCGTTGCCGGCCGTCGGCCGTCAGACGCGCCACGGGCATGTCCAACGCCTGCAGTCCGCTATCGACTTCGGCCATCAAAGCGCCGATGCGCGCTTGCTGCGCATGGCCCCGGGCCAGCGCCAACGCCGCGCGCGCCGCGCGTGCCTGCATGCGCCGCATGGCGATGCCCGCCGCCACCAGCGCATCGACGGCCTGCATGGCGGCAGGCAGGGGCGCATCGCCGGGGCGGGCCAGCAGGCGCTCGGCCTGGTCCAGCTTGCCCAACAGCAACAATCGCCGCGCTTCGATGTAGTGCGCATGCGCGGCGTTGACATGGTCGCCCTGGCGTTCAAGCACATTGCGGGCGGCATCGAGCGATTTTGCCGGCCAGCCCAGGTCGCGCAGGGCCAGCGCGATCTCGGCCTCGGCCACCACGCACCGGGCGCGGGCCGCGGTATCGCGCGGGCCGAAGGCGCGGGCGGCGCTGCGCAGCAAGCCCCGGGCGCGCTCCAGATCGCCCAGTTGCGCCACGGCGATGCCGCGCAACGCCAAGGCGGGCGCGTCATCGCGCCGGGCGACGCGGTTCAGCGCCCCCAGGACATCACCGGCGGCCAGCGCGCGGGCCGCCGCCGAGATGAGCTGATCCATAGGAATCCCGCCACATTTGTCACTCCCCCAGGGGCATGCGGCGATCCTAACCTATCAGCCAGGGTTCAGCCAGGCGCCGCCCGGCTGCACCGCCCGCGACACACTCAACGGAGGAATCACTCATGAGCGCACACACGATCGGATCGCGCGACACCTGGCTGACCCAGCGCCTGGCATTGCTGCAAGCAGAAAAAGACCTGACCCGGCGCAGCGATGAGCTGGCCCGGCGCCGGCAGGCCCTGCCCTGGGTGCGCATCGACAAACCCTATCAGTTCGACACGGATGCGGGCCGCGCCAGCCTGGCAGACCTGTTCCAGGGTCGTACGCAACTGCTCATCTATCACTTCATGTTCGGGCCCGACTACCAGGCCGGCTGCCCCTCTTGCTCGTCCATCGCCGATGGCTTCAACGGGGTGGCCACTCACCTGGCCTATCACGACGTGATGCTGATGGCGGTGTCGCGGGCGCCGCTGGCCAAGCTGGCCGCCTACAAACAGCGCATGGGCTGGACTTTTCCGTGGGCCTCGTCGGCCGCCAGCGACTTCAATGCCGACTTCAACATCTGGTTCACCGAAGCCCAGCAGCACGCCGGCGACATCGAATACAACTACCGGCGCGAGCCGGAAGCGGCATGGCGGGAAGGCGAAGAAGGCGGCGGCCAACAGGCCGAGGATCAGATCGCCGCCATGTGCGGCACCGATGCCGCCACCTTCCAGCGCGACCGCCCCGGCATCAGCAGCTTCGTGCGGGAAGGCGATACCGTCTATCACACCTACTCGGCGTACGCGCGCGGGCTGGATGCCCTGTGGGGCATGTACCAATGGCTGGACCGCGCGCCCAAGGGCCGCAATGAAACAGGCGTATGGTGGCGGCGCCACGATGAGTACGGCGCGCGCTGAAGGCCGCCATGCATCCGCCCCGGAATCTCCTTGCCACGGCCTGCGTGCCGCGCGGCGCAGGCGTTGCGCGGCACGCGTTTCCTTGCCTGCTGGCGTTGCTCTTTGCCGCGGCGGCGGCCGCGACGGGCGGACACTCGTATGTGCCCGCCCTGGACATGCAGCCCCTGTGCGGCCCTGGCATGGCTTCAGGCGCCGCGCGGCTGGCTGCCGCCGTGTCTTTCATGGGCATGTGGATGACGATGATGACAGCCATGATGCTGCCGTCGCTGGCACCCGCCTTGTGCCGCTATCGGCGAGCCGTCGGCCCCGCCGGCAGCCTGCGCGCCGGCCTGCTGGCGGGGTGGGCGGGCGTGGGCTACTTCTGCGCCTGGGTCTGGCCGGGCATGGCCATCTATTGCGCCATCGCGATACTGGCTGACGCCCAGACGCAATGGCCGGCGCTGGCTGGCATGGCCGCATACGCCAGCGGCATGCTGCTGGTGCTGGCCGGCGCCATCCAATGCTCGGACTGGAAAGCGGCCCACCTGTCACGCTGCCGCCAGGGTACGCCCGCGTCGCCGCCAGCGCTCGTCCTCTACGCGTGGCGCCATGGCTGGCGCCTGGGACGGCATTGCCTGCGCAGTTGCGCAAGCTACACCCTGGTACTGCTGGGCACCGGCATCATGGATCCGCGCGCCATGGTGGCTGTCACAGTGGCCATTACGGTTGAACGCCTGGCGCCAGCCGGCCCGCGCTGGGCACGCGGCGCCGGTGCTGCCATGGCCGCGGCAGGGCTGGCCCTGTTGGTACGGGCCAGTGGCGCGGCATGAAGCCCATCAAGCCGCGCGACGCACGCATGCGCCGCTGTCCGCGGATATGCGCTGGCCGATCCGCCGCGCCGCCTGCAAGGTAGCCGCCGGGTCCGCTGTTTCCGAGTCCAGCAGCAGCTCCGAGGCGGCCACGCGCGCGCCGCAATAATCGAAGATGCCATGGTCGATCTGCGTGCGCATGGCGCTGGCATAGCCATGCCGCGCATAAGTGCCCGCATCGGCGCCGCCCATGCCCAACAGATGCACCTGCAGGTGCCGCAGCTTTTTTTCCAGCTTCGCGTCCAGGCTGAAGTCGAACGCCCAGCCGTTGGAGAACACGCGGTCTATCCATCCTTTCAGCAGTCCGGGCATTGACCACCAATACACCGGGAACACCAGCACCAGCGCGTCGGCGCGGTCGATACGCGCCTGTTCCGCGGCCACATCGGCGGGCGGCGGCGCCTTGCGGCGATGCACGGCCAGATCGGCCGCACTGAACCGCGGGTCGAATCCTTCCGCCGCAAGGTCGGCAAGTTCGAACGAACTATCCAGGCAGGCCTCGACCAGCCCCTGTCCGACCTGCTCGGCCACGCCATGGCTCAATGAGCCCGGCTCGGGGTGCGCGACAACGATAAGTGCATGCATGAAGAATCCTCTGGAATCGGGTTGCGGCAGGTAAAGGCGGCTTGTATAGTCGACCTGACTTACCTTTAGTAAGTTACTTTGGGTAAGTTACCTTTGGTACATTAAAATGTCAAACCTTCCCGCTCCTGCCACCGCCACGCCTCGCCGCCGCCTGTCCAGGGCGCAGCGCAATCGCCAACTGCTGGACGTCGCGTGGCGGCTGGTACGCGCAGAAGGCACAGAAGCCTTGGCGCTGGGGCGGCTGGCCGAGGAAGCCGGCGTGACCAAACCGGTGGTGTACGACCACTTCGGTACGCGGGCCGGCCTACTGGCTGCCCTGTACCGGGAATACGACGCCAACCAGACATCGTTGATGGCGGCGGCGCTGCAGGCCGGCGAAGTCACCCTGGCCGGCCGGGCGGCGGTGATTGCGTCGGCC
>DASPIV010000304.1:0-2589 GCA_035628955.1 Bordetella sp. | reverse complement strand
GCCGCCGCCGCGCGAACTGGGCCTGTTGTGGCGCAGCCCGTCGCAGCGGGGACGCTGGGTGCGCACACTGCTGCAGTGCGCGCAAGCGGCGGTGCAGGTGCCTTGATGGCTGAAGCGGTCAATCGACATGAATATTGGCTGGGCGCGCCTCTTGCCGGTCGTCAGAACGGCGCGCGCCCGTCGTATTCCCTTGCTGCGTCTTCCAGTGTCATGAAGGCGACGCCTTTGGCGGCCAGGCCTTCGAGCAACTGTTCAAGCATCATCATCCGATGGCCCCGGCCAATGACGTAAGGGTGGCAGGTATAGGTCAAAATGCCCCAGTCGCAGTTTCTGCGCATGTACTCAAAATCGTTGAGCCAGTTCTCCAGCACGCCGCTGGCATTCTGCAGGCCAGGCATCAGCGATTGCCCGTGGCGCAGGAATTCGAAGTGCGGGAAATCGTCCAGCGACCAGCTCACGGGCATTTCGATCAGCCGCGTGGGCTTGCCGAATACCATTGGCGCATCGACCCGCACGACATCGCCGTTGCGTGCTCGATAAGGCGTATGGTCATCGCCCATCATGCTGCTTTCATACAGGAATCCATGCTTCAACAGCAGTTCCAGGGTGTTGTCGCTGAGATCCCAGGACGGTGACCGGTATCCCGCCGGGCTTTTTCCCGTCAGCGCCCGGATCGTGTCGCTGCCGCGCAGCAGCCCTTCTTCTTCTTCTTCGCGGCTCAGGTTGGCCGGAGGGATGTGTGCCCAACCATGATGCGCGATTTCGTGCCCGGCCTCGATGATCTGCTCGCACAGCGAGGGATAGGTCTTGATGACAACACCGGGAACAAAGAAAGTACCGGAAACATCGAATCGCTTGAGCAAGGCCAGAATACGCGGAACGGCGACTGCCCCGAATTCTCCCCGGGAAACCGGCGTAGGCGTCGTCATGCCCCGTGCCACCAGGCCGGACATTGCGTCGAAGTCAAAGGTCATGCAGGCGATCAATCTTTTCATGGAGAGCCTCGAAGTTCTAGGTCTGTCTTGCTGAATATGGCAGCGGTTTCCCAAGAGGGGCGGGTTGGATGGCGCAAGCCTTTCAGTCCACGTCGCAGCCTTCCAGGATCATCATGGCGACCGCTTGCGCCCGGGGGGCCAGCGTATCGATGCGGCACACTTCGTCGACGGTGTGATAACCCGCCCCCACGGGGCCCACCGCGCACAGTGTCGGCACGCCAACCGAAGAGGTGAGGCCGCTGTCGGCCGAACCGCCGGCGTATTCGCCATGCACCGAGTAGCCCAGCGAGAGGCTTTGGTCCTGGTATTTCTTGAGCAGCTTTTTGCTGGCGTCGGTGGCGGCAAAAGGCAGAAAACTGCCTTCCTGGGTGACGCGGCCGCAGGTGCAACTGACGGATTCGTCTTCGATGATCTGGTAGATGCGTTCTCGCAGGCGTTCGCGGTCGTGGCGTTCGGTGTAGCGGACATCCAACTGCGCCACGGCGAGATCCGCGACGGTGTTGACCGACATGCCGCCGCGCATGGTTCCCACGTTGGTCGTGATGCCGTCTTCGGAGCCTGTCAGGGAATGCAAGGCCACGATCTTGCGGGCCATGGCCTCGATTGCGCTTGCTCCTTGCGCGTGGTTGACCCCGGCATGAGCCGCCACGCCGCCCACTTCAAAGTCGAAGAACAGTGCGCCTTTGCGGCCGGTGACGATATTGCCGGACGGCCGCCCCGGTTCGGCATTGAACGCGGCCAGCGCCTGGCGTGCGAATTCGAGGGTCAGGTTTCGAGACGACGGCGAGGCGATTTCCTCGTCGCCGGTATACAGCACGCGGACAGGCGGGTGGTCGCCGCCGACCTCGGCAAAGGCCCGCGCAATGAACGTGTTCATCACCAGCCCCGATTTCATATCGGCGACACCAGGCCCGTAGGCATTGTTGGCTTCAATGCGGAAAGGGCGTACGCGCGCGGTACCGGCGGGGAAAACGGTATCCATGTGCCCGAGCAGCAATACGTATTTGTCGGCAGCCGTGCGGGGGCCGGGGACTTCGGCAGACAGACAGTTGCCGTGCTTGTCCATCTTATGGACCTGTGTGGCGATGCCGGCACTTTCCAGGTGTTCCCGGAACAGCGCTTGAACCCGGTCTACGCCTGCCTTATCGTGGCTGCCGCTATCGATGTTGACCGCCTCTTCCAGTAGGCGAAGCATCTCGGATCTGTGATCGTCCAGCCAACCCAGCAGCGCGCGTCGAAGTGATTGGTCCATGATAAGCAGCTCAAGGGTTCCGTGACAGGAACGCAAGCAGATCCTGCAGCGTGCGCTCGGCATATCCATCGCAGATATTGTGCGCGGCGGTGTCGTAGTAGATCAGTTCCGAGTCCGGTATTCTTTTCTTCATCTCTTCATAGGCACTGGCATGGCCGATGGCTTCTTTTCCGGCGGCCACGATCATGGTCGGACACTGGATGGCGCCCAGTTCGTCCATGAAGTCATGCGTGCACATATGGGACACGAAGCGCGCGATGAACGCAGGGTCGTTCGAGCCGGCCTGGTCGATGAACCATTGCACATGGCTGGGGTCCGCGTTGTTGTCAAAGCGCTCGGAAA
>DASPIV010000303.1:0-2572 GCA_035628955.1 Bordetella sp. | reverse complement strand
TGCGGCGGGGAAACTATTCGTCGCTGCGGTATTTCCTGTATTCAGCCGCGCCGATGTCGGTCGACAAGCTGCGCGAGGCGCTGGATATCTTCGGCCCGGTTATGGTCCAGGCCTACGGGCAAGCCGAAGCGCCATTCGTCTGCACGGTCATGACCGCCGGCGAACACGCGCACATTCTGCAAGACCCAGCCTTGCTGCACAGGCTGGCGAGTTGCGGCCGCCCTTCCCCGTTCGTACGGGTGGGCATCATGGACCCGCAAGGGCAATTGCTGCCGGCGGGGGAACGCGGCGAAATCGTGGTCCAGGGCGACTTGGTGGTCAAGGGGTACTACCAGGATCCCGCCAAGACCGCCGAGACATTCCAGAACGGCTGGCTGCATACGGGCGACGTCGGCTACCAGGATGCCGACGGCTATCTGTATATCGTCGACCGCATGAAAGACTTGATCGTGTCCGGCGGATTCAATATTTCGCCCAGCGAGGTCGAACAAGTGCTGTGGGCCTATCCGGCGGTAAGCGACTGCGCGGTAGTCGGCGTGCCCGACGATCACTGGGGCGAAGCCGTCAAGGCGGTGGTGGAACTCAAGGCGGGCGCGCAGTGGGACACCGAGCAGGCCCTGGCCTATTGCCGCGAGCGGCTGGGCAGCATGAAGGCCCCCAAGACGATCGAGGTATGGGAACAACTGCCGCGCAGTTCCGTCGGCAAGGTGCTCAAGCGCGAAATCCGGGAACGCTACTGGAGCGGACATGCGCGGCGCATCTGAGCGCCAGGTACCGCCTGGCCGCCGCCCTCACCCCTAGACTGGATAACGACATGGCATTTCACCACCGCGCTTTCGTCGCAGGCGCGTACGAGCACCCTACCCGCCATGCGCCGGACAAATCCACGGCGCAGTTGCACGCCGAATGCGCACGCGGTGCCTTGAGCGATGCCGGCCTTTCATTGGATGACGTGGATGGCTACTTCTGCGCAGGGGATGCGCCAGGAGGCATCCCGGCGCTGATGGCCGACTACTTGAACCTGCGCAAGCTGCGCCATGTGGACGGCACCGAATCGGGCGGCTGCTCATACATCGCGCACGTCGGCCACGCGGCGGATGCCATCGCACAAGGTAGATGCTCGGTCGCATTGATCACCCTGGCCGGCAAGCCTCGCAGCAGCGGGCAGGCTACCGGCACCGAGATCCGGCAGATTCCACCCGAACGGCCGGCCGCCGCCTTCGAGCAGCCCTATGCCTGGACGGTGGCGGGCATGTACGGCCTGCTGGCGCGCCGCCATATGCATGAATACGGCACGACCATGGAGCAACTGGCATGGGTCAAGGTCGCGGCGTCGCATCACGCGCAGCACAACCCGCATGCCTTGCTGCGCAAGGTCTACACGACCGATGACGTGCTGAGTTCGCCGCTGGTGGCCGAGCCTTTGCGCCGGATGGACTGCTGCGTGATCACCGACGGTGGCGGCGCGCTGATCCTGGTGTCCCCGGAGATCGCCGCATCGTTATCGCGCCCCAGGGTTGGCGTAAGAGGCTATGCCGAGACCATCCGCACCAACGAGGCCGGCCGACTGGACTTGCTGCAAACCGGGGCGGCCGTTACCGGCCCGCGTGCTTTCCAGATGGCCGGGCTCTCGCCGGCCGACGTCAAATACGCATCCATCTACGACAACTTCACCATCATGGTGGCCATGCAGCTGGAAGACCTGGGTTTCTGCGCAAAAGGCGACGGCGGCAGGTTCGTGGCCGATGGCAACCTGATCTCCGGCGTGGGACGCCTGCCCTGGAACACCGACGGCGGGGGCATGTGCAACAACCACCCGCAGAACCGTGGCGGAATCACCAAAGTCATCGAAGCCGTGCGGCAATTGCGCGGCGAAGCGCATCCCGCCGTGCAGGTACCCACCTGCGACATTGCGCTGGCCACCGGGCCCGGCTTGGTGATGGGCGCCGGCCACGCCCATGCAACCGTATTGCTGGAGCGTGTCCAATGACATCGGCAGACTGCCCCCCCGATCCCTACGTTGGGGCCTTTCCGGAACTTGCGTGCTTCTGGCAGGCTACCGCTCGCGGCATCTTGCTGCTGCCGTATTGCCGGGAATGCCGCCAGACACACTGGCATCCTCGCGCATTCTGCCCGCATTGCGGATGCGGGCAGTTGCATTGGAAGCCAGCATCCGGCAGCGCCACGCTGCACACTTTCTCGATCATCCACAGGGCACGCGAGCCTTCCTACGTGCTGGCCTACGTCCAACTCGACGAAGGGCCATTGGCATTGACCAACATCGTGGGTGCCGGCGCCGCGGACCTGCGCATCGGCATGCGGCTGCGCGTGGCATTCCGCCAGACAAGTGAAGGGCGCCATGCCCCAGTGTTCGAACCCAGTTGAATTCCGCGTGGCCGCCCCCGGGGTAGCCACCGTACAACTTCATTCCAGTGGCGACCCTGGTCGCGGCCGGAACGCATAAACCACAATGACAGGAGACATCATGGACCGACGCTTGTTTCTGACCGCCACCTTGCTGAGTTCACTGGCCACGCCCGCATGGACGCAACAAAAACCGTATCCCAACCGG
>DASPIV010000302.1:0-17082 GCA_035628955.1 Bordetella sp. | reverse complement strand
GCGGCGCGCCCGGCGCGGCGGCTTGCCGCTGCGCACATGCTGGCGCGCCGCGGTGTCAGCCAGGCGCGCAGGCACGCGCGCGTCGACCAGGCCCAGGGCGGCGGCCCGGCGCGCATTGACCGGGCGGCCGGTAAGCATCATGTCGAGTGCCGCGGGTGCGCCGATCAGGGCAGGCAGCCTGCGCATGCCGCCCCAGCCCGGAAAGATGCCCAGCATGACTTCGGGCAGCGCCAGCGAGGTACCGGGCTCGTCTACGGCCAACCGGTAGCGGCAGGCCAGGGCCAGTTCCAGGCCACCGCCCAGGCAGTGGCCATGGATCAGGGCCAGGGTGGGATAGGAAACCGCCGCCAGCCGGTTCAATAAATGCCAGCCGCGTTCGACCAGCGCCTGGGCCTGCTGCGGGGTGGCCAGCTGGGCAAATTCATCGACGTCGGCGCCGGCGATGAAGCCCGCGGCCTTGCCGGAACGGATAACCAGGCCTGCGGGGGGGGCGGCCTGCAAGGTATCGAGCACGGCGGCCAGTTCGGCCATGACTTCGGCCGATAGTGCATTGACAGCGCTGCCGGCCCGATCCAGGGTCAGCCAGGCCAGCCCATCAGACTGGCGTTCAAGCTGCCAATGGCGCCAGGCGGGTGACGTGGGGGTGTTCATGGATGGGCCTCCGTCTCGACCAGCATTGCGCCGCCTTGTCCTCCGCCGATACAGATGGCCGCCATGCCGCGTTGCAAGCCCCGCGCCCGCAATGCCTGCAGCAAATGCAGCACGATGCGGGCGCCCGATGCCCCGACCGGATGGCCCAGCGCGATGGCGCCGCCATCGACATTGAGCCGGCCCTGGTCCAGCAAGCCCCAGGCATCGGTGCCCAGGTGTTCGCGGCAATAAGCGTCATCGTCCCATGCGGCCAGGCAGCCAAGTACCTGGGCGGCAAAGGCCTCATTGATTTCCCACAAATCCAGATCGTTCAATGCCAGTCCGTGGCGCTGCAGGAGGGGCGTGGCCGCATGCACCGGCCCCAGCCCCATCTGGGCAGGGTCCAGGCCGGCCCAGTGCGAGTCGACGATGCGCCCCAGCGGACGCAGGCTCCAGCGCTGCACGGCCTCTTCGGAAGCAAGCAGCAGCAGGGCGGCGCCATCGGTGACCTGCGAGCTGTTGCCGGCGGTGATATTGCCCCACGGCTTGTCGAATACCGGCCGCAGCCTGGCCAGGCGCTCCGGGGTGGAGTCGTCGCGTACTCCGTCGTCAACCGGGTACAGCGTGCCATGCGCGTCGATCAGCGGCACGACCTCGTGCAGCGCGCCCGCGGCGCGGGCCGCCAGCACGCGTGCGTGGCTGCGCGCGGCATAGGCATCCATGGCGCTGCGGCTGATGCCGAAGCGGGTGGCCAGGTTTTCCGCGGTCTGGCCCATCGACAGGCCCACGACCGGATCGGTCAAGCCTTTGAGCAACCCGATAACGGGCGCCAGGCCGCGCCATGGAAAGCCGCGCAGCGCCGCCAGGCGGGCGCTTGCGCCGCGCGCGGTGCTCCAGCGTGCCAGCCAGCGGGTCATGTCGTCGGACACCAGCAGCGGCGCACGCGACAAGGCGTCGACGCCACCGGCCAGCACCAGCGAGGCGCGGCCGGTATGGATGTTGGCGATGGCGGAATCGAGCGCCTGCATGCCCGAGGCGCAGTTGCGCATGACGGTCCAGCCCGGTACGCGATGGCCGCAGCCCAGCCGCAAGGCGATCACGCGGCCGATATTGATTTCGTCGGGCGAGGGGGCGGCGCAACCGATGATGACCTCATCAAGGTCGTGTGGCGCGAAAGGCTGGCGCAGCAGCAGGGCGCGGCCGGCTTGTACAGCAAGGTCGGCCGCCGAGAACGGGCCTGGCGCGTTGCGCGCCTTCAGGAAGGGACTGCGCGCACCGTCCACGACATAGACGGGGGCGTGTGCCATGGGGCTTGCGGAACGGGGCGTGCTGGGCGGCATGATGATTCCTATGCGGCTTTGCGCTGTGCGCCGGGTTGCACGGCGCCGGTCACGCCGTAGTCGAATGGAAAGTCGTCGACCCGGATAACCTGGTCGCGCAACGCATCGCGGCGCTTGATCTGTTCGTAATCGTGGCGATCGAGCCCGCCGGCGGCATAGGCCGCGTCTGCCAGGTCGCGTACATTGGCTTGCGGATCACCGGCCAGGGCGCCGGTTTTTTCGTACGCACGCAAGCGGGCGTCGGCCGCTTCGGCCGCCAGCGTGGCGGCCAGGGCCAGTTCCAGCGCACCGACGGGCTCGTCGGCGGTGCCCGGCACATGGCAACTGGCGGTAAGACGGTCGCGCGCGTCGCCAGGCTCGGTGAGCAGCCGGGCAACTTGTTGGCCAAGCAAATCGGTGGGTGCATGTTGCGGCGGCCCCCAGGGGAAAAGCAGACGGCGTAGCACCCAGCCTACCGAACGCGAGGGCAGGTTGTCCAGCACGCCGTTGAAAGCTTCCTGCATACGCTGCAGCGCATCTTGCAGCGCCCAGTGCGCCAGCACGGCATCGGCGGCTTGCCGTCCTTCGTCTTCGAAACGCTTGAGCACCGCCGAGGCCAGGTACATTTGCGACAGGATGTCACCCAGCCGCGCCGACAGCCGTTCGCGGCGCTTCAGGCTGCCGCCCAGCAGCGCCATCGACAGGTCGGCCAGCAGCGCGAAGGCGCAGGCATAGCGGCTCAGTTGGCGGTAATAGCGACGCATGCCGGGGGCCGCGCCGGCCGGGGCCCGCGCCAGGCGTGCGCCGGTCAGCGCATGGCCCAGGGCACGCATGCCGTTGCCGGCCACGAAGGCCACGTGGCGCCAGAATGCCTGGTCGAAAGCCTGCAGCCCACGCCGCGTATCGCTGTCGGCCGCGGCCTGCATTTCGGCCAGTACGTAGGGATGGCAGCGGATCGCGCCCTGGCCGAAGATGATCAGGCTGCGCGTCAGGATGTTGGCGCCTTCCACGGTGATGCCTACCGGTACTTGCTGATAGGCGCGCCCCAGGAAGTTCGACGGGCCCAGGCAGATGCCCTTGCCGCCTATGACATCCATGCCGTCATTGACCACTTGGCGCGCGCGCTCGGTGATGTGGTATTTCACGATGGCTGACACGACCGATGGCTTTTCACCCAGATCGACGGCACCCGCGGTCATGACGCGCGCGGCGTCCATCAGGTATGTGTGGCCGCCGATGCGCGCCAGCGCTTCTTCCACCCCTTCGAAGCGGCCCACCGGCGTGCGGAACTGGCTGCGCACGCGTGCATAGGCGCCTACCGCGCGCGCCGTCAATTGCGACATGCCGGTATTGGAAGCCGGCAGCGAGATCGAGCGTCCCGCGGCCAGGCACTCCATCAGCATGCGCCAGCCCTGGCCGGCCATGGCCGGGCCGCCGATGATGAAATCCAGCGGCATGAATACATCGGTGCCGCGCGTGGGGCCGTTCATGAACATGGCGTTCAGCGGAAAATGGCGGCGCCCTGTCTCTACGCCGGGATGGTCGTGCGGCACCAGGGCGCAAGTAATGCCCAGGTCGGTCGCGCCGCCCAGCAAGCGGTCCGGGTCGTACAGGCGGAACGCCAGGCCCAGCAGCGTGCACACCGGCGCCAGGGTGATGTAGCGCTTGTCCCAGGTGACCCGCATGCCCAGTACTTCACGGCCCTGCCACACGCCTTTGCAGACGATGCCGCGGTCGGGAATGGCGGCTGCGTCCGATCCCGCCCATGGGCTGGTCAGCGCGAAGGCCGGTACTTCCTCGCCGCGCGCCAGGCGCGGCAGGTAATAGTTTTTCTGTGCATCGGTGCCATAGTGCAGCAGCAGTTCGGCCGGCCCCAACGAATTGGGCACCATCACCGACACGGCCAGTGCCGATGAACGGGTCGACAGGCGCGTAACGACCTGCGAATGCGCGTAGGCCGAGAAGCCCAGGCCGCCGTATTCGCGGGGAATGATCATGCCCAGAAAGCCATTGCGCTTCAGGTAGTCCCAGGTTTCTGCCGACAGGTCGTAGCGCTTCTGGGTGACATCCCAGTCGTCGACCAGCCGGCAGGCCTGTTCGACCTGGCTGTCCAGGAAGCGTTGTTCGGCGTCGGTCAGGCGAGGCTGGGGCAACGCCAGCAGGCGAGCCCAGTCGGGGCGGCCGCGGAACAGTTCGCCTTCCCACCAGACCGTGCCGGCTTCCAGCGCGTCGCGCTCGGTGTCCGACATTTGCGGCAGCACCTTGCGATACGCATTGAACAGTGGCCGCGACAGTAGCGCGCGCCGCACGGGCCGCACGCCGAGCAGCACGGCGATCAGGGCCGCCGCAATGCCCGCAGTAAGCAAGAAACCGCTCATGTTGTTGAGTCTCCGTAGCGCGATGTGGGCTAGTGTCAGGATTCCGGGTGCTGGGGCAGCGGTGCGCGCAGGCCACCCAGCAGAAAGCTCATCAGGCGCGGCAGCAGCCGTTCGGGGTCGTGCGCCTGGTCGGGGTCGTCCAGGCTCCAGCCCATGCACAGACGCAGCACTTCGGTGCCGACGATGGCGTACGACGTGGCGCCCAGCATGAACTGGAAGCGCCAGATGACCTCGGCGCGTGGCACATCGGGCAAGGCCTTGAACAGCGCGGCCTGGTAGCGTTCCATGACGTCGGCGTATTCCTCGGCCACCACGGCGCGGATGAAGCCGGTAGGGTCCGTCATGGTGCGTTCGAGCAGGGGCAGGAAGTTCTTGCCGGCGTGATCGGGCCTGGCCGCCAGCCGCAGCAACGTGCCGAAGAACCCGTCGACAATCTGCGACGGCTTGAGCGCCTGGCCGTTGGCCTGGGCCTCGAGTTCATCGAGCAGGCGCAGGCGCTCTTGGTTCAAGACGGCCAGCCGGCGCTTCAGCACAGCCTGCACCAGCGCTTCTTTCGATCCGAAGTGATAGTTCACCGCAGCCAGGTTGACGCCGGCTTCGCTGGTGATCTGCCGCATCGATGTGCCGTCGTGGCCCTGGCGGGCGAACAGGGTCTCGGCCGTGTCCAGGATGATCTCGCGGGTGGAAGGGGAGCTGAGTTCGTTCATGGCTGAATTCATTCAAACGTTCGTTTGAATAGAATTATAGGCACGTATCCTCTCGGCGCGAGTCCGCATTAACCCTAGGGCGCGGTTCGCCATATGGCGCACACCGAACCTGGCGCCGGCTAAAGCAAAACCCCAACGCGAGCCGGGTTGGGTACGGTAAATCGCGCCTGAACGGTTACAGTTCATGGATATTGCGCCGCGGCGAAACGCGGCGCAGCTTATTTGCAGAGGTTTGCCATGTCCGAATACACAGGGGCGGCCGCGGCCGCGGGGTTGCTGCCATGAATGACTCCACCCATCTGCCGCCGGCGCACTGGAACCTGGATAGCATCGTGTCGGGGCTTCGTGCGGCCCGGGTCGACTGGCGCGGCCCGCGCGGCCGCCTGCGCGACGATGCCGGCGATCGCGAATTCCCATCGCAGGAAAGCTTGCGTGTCATCGTGCGGCAACTGTGCGGAGCGCTGTTTCCCATGCGTTTGGGCCCCATAGACTTGCGCGAAGAAGTCGAAGACTTCTATGTGGGCCACACCATAGGCGCGGCGCTCGATGCCTTGCTGCACCAGGTCTGCCTGGAATTGCACCACATGGGCCGCAATGCATCCGAAGCCGAATCCGAGGCCGGCCTGCGCGCGCGCGGCATGCAGATCGTGCGGCAATTCGGTGCCTCGCTGCCCCGGGTGCGGCGCGCGCTCGACCTGGACGTGACCGCCGCCTATCAGGGCGACCCGGCCGCGCACAGCGTGGATGAAGTGTTGTTGTGCTATCCGGGCGTCAGCGCCATGATCCACCATCGCCTGGCCAGTGTGCTGTACAAGCTGGGCGTACCCATGCTGGCGCGCATCGTGGCCGAGATCGCGCATGCCGACACCGGCATCGATATCCACCCCGGCGCCACCATCGGCGAGAGTTTTTTCATCGATCACGGCACCGGCGTGGTCATCGGCGAAACCGCCATCATCGGCGACCGCGTGCGCCTATACCAAATGGTGACCCTGGGGGCCAAGCGCTTCCCGCCTGGCGAAAATGGCGAGCTGAAGAAGGGCTTGCCGCGCCACCCCATCATCGAAGACGATGTGGTGATCTATGCCGGCGCCACGATCCTGGGGCGCGTCACCATCGGCCATGGTTCGACCATCGGCGGCAATGTCTGGCTGACGCGCAACGTGCCGCCGGGCAGCAACGTGACGCAGGCCAGCCTGGTCAGCGACACACCCGATTGCGGGTTGGGCGGCGCGTAGCAGGGCGCGCGCTCCATGGACGCATCAGGCCTGCCCGCTGTTCCGCCGGCCCGCACGCCACTCGGCCCGGACTTGCGGGCGCTGGGCGATTTCGTCGGCAGCCACACACGCCTGTTCGTCTTGACGGGCGCCGGCTGCAGCACGGGCTCGGGCATTCCCGATTACCGCGATGCCGACGGCCAGTGGAAGCGCAGCCCACCCATTGATTTTCAGGCCTTCATGGGCCACGCCTCTATGCGTGCGCGCTATTGGGCGCGCAGTGCCGTGGGTTGGCGCCGCTTCGGCCACGTGCGGCCGAACGCGGCCCACCGCGCATTGGCCGCGCTTGAAGCGCAGGGCCGCATTGTCTTGCTGGTGACGCAGAACGTCGACGGCCTGCATCAGGCCGCCGGCACCGCCAATGTGCTGGATCTGCATGGCCGGCTGGATGAGGTGCGTTGCATGCGTTGCGATTGGCGCGCGCCGCGCGCGGCCTGGCAGGCAGAGCTGGATGGCCGCAATCCCGGTTGGGCGGCGCTGGATGCCGCCGATGCGCCGGACGGCGATGCCGATCTGGAAGGCGTGGACTTCGCCAGCTTCATCGTGCCTGCCTGTCCGCGTTGCGGGGGCATCGTCAAGCCCGACGTGGTGTTCTTTGGTGAAAGCATTCCGCCCGAGCGCGGCGTGCGGGCGCGTGCGGCGCTGGCCCAGGCCGATGCGGTGCTGGTGGTCGGGTCGTCGCTGATGGTGCATTCCGGCTACCGCTATGTGCGCGCCGCGGCCGAAGACGGCCTGCCCATCGCGGCCCTGAACCTGGGCCGTACCCGCGCCGACGGCCTGTTCAGCCTGAAGGTGGCCCGGCCTTGTGCCGAGGCATTGGATGCTTTGTATGGTCCTTTTATCGCACTGCCGTGATCGCTACAGCCAAGTGCTTGGCGCGATTGGATTTTTTGCGAATGGCCCCAAGCTTTCCATAGGGTTGTCCACAGAAACTGGGGATAAGCCGGCCAGTCAGGCAGGAGGAAAGTCGTCGCCCATCAGGGCCCGGCGGGTGGCATGCCAGCTACCTACATCGGGGGCATACAGCAAGCCGCCGGTACGGTGGGTGGGCTTGTAGGGGCTGGCATCGAAGTGGGCTGCGAAGCCGCCGGCTTCACGGTGCAGCAGCCAGCCGGCCGCATGGTCCCAGGGGTCGAGCTTGTTGTAAAGCATGACGTGGCAATGGCCGCTGGCCGCCATGCGGTATTCGTGTGCCGCACAGCGCAGCGAGGCGGTGGACCCCAGCGTGGCCAGGTTGCCGTTGACGGTGGCGCGCAGCGGCTCGGGCAGGAAACCGGTGGCGATCAGGCCGTCCATTTCGTGGGGCGGGGCGGGCTGTGCCACTTTAAGCGGCGTTTGCGTGCCGTCGCCGGCTTCGGACCAGGCCCCTTCGCCACGCACCGCCATGGCCCAGTCGTGCGCGACGGGGTCGTAGATGACGCCGGCCAGCACGTCGCCGCGATGGCAGACCGCGACCATCATGCCGAACAAGGGCAGCCCCGCCACGAAGTTGCGGGTGCCGTCGATGGGATCGATCAGGAAGGCCAGGTCGGCATCGACCAGCATGTTCAGCAGTGCCGGATTACGCGCCGACGCTTCTTCGCCCACCATGATGGCACCGGGATGCAGCTTGGCCAGGCGCGCCGCGATGTAGCGTTCGGCGGCCTCGTCGGCGTCGGTGACGAGGTCGCGCGGCGAACTCTTGGCGTGTATGGCGTCGGCCGACAGCCTGCGAAAACGCGGCATGACTTCAGCTTGTGCCGCTTCGGCCAGGATCGCGGCGATGCGGCGCGTGTCTTCGCGGGTATAGGACTTGGTCATGCCGGGCTTTTCGGGAAGAGTCGCAAATCTAGCATGATTGTGTGTCAGGCACCCCAAGGGGGCACCTGACACCCGCCGGATTGTTGGTTTACGCGCCCAGGTCCACGCACAGGTACTTCAGTTCCAGGTATTCCTCGATGCCGTACTTCGAGCCTTCGCGGCCCAGGCCCGATTGCTTCACGCCGCCAAACGGGCCGACTTCGTTCGAGATGATGCCGGTGTTGATGCCGACGATGCCGTATTCCAGCGCTTCCGAAACGCGCCACACGCGCGCATAGTCGCGCGTATAGAAATAGGCGGCCAGGCCGAAGATCGTGTTGTTGGCCTGCTTGAGCACTTCTTCTTCGGTGTCGAACTTGAACAGCGGCGCCACCGGGCCGAAGGTTTCTTCGATGGCGAACCGCATCGAGGCGGTGACATCGCGCACGATGGTGGGCTGGAAGAACGTGCCGCCCAGCGCATGGGGCTTGCCGCCCGTGACGACCTTGGCGCCGTGCCCGGTGGCATCGGCAATGTGTTCCTGCACCTTGGCCACGGCGTCGCTGTCGATCAGCGGGCCCTGCACCACGCCTTCGGCGAAGCCGTCGCCCACTTTCATGGCCTCGACCTTGGCGGTCAGGCGCTTGACCAGGTCTTCGTAGACGCCCGACTGGATATAGATGCGGTTGGCGCACACGCAAGTCTGGCCGGCATTGCGATACTTCGAGGCCAGTATGCCGTCGACCGCGCGATCGAGGTCGGCATCGTCGAACACGATGAACGGCGCGTTGCCGCCCAGTTCCAGCGACAACTTCTTGATGGTGGGGGCGCACTGTTCCATCAGGGTGCGGCCCACTTCCGTCGATCCGGTAAAGCTGAGCTTGCGCACCACATCGCTTTCGCACAGCGCGGCGCCGATCTCGCGCGAGCTGCCGGTGATGACATGAAACACACCGGCCGGCACGCCGGCTTCTTCGGCCAGCACGGCCAGGGCCAGTGCGGTCAATGGGGTCTGCTGGGCGGGCTTGACCACCATGGTGCAGCCCGCGGCCAGCGCCGGGCCGACCTTGCGGGTGATCATGGCGGCCGGGAAATTCCAGGGCGTGATGGCGGCGGTGACGCCGATGGGCTGCTTGAGCACCATCAGGCGCTGGCCGGCCTTGGGGCTTTGCAGCACGTCGCCGTCGATGCGCTTGGCTTCTTCAGAGAACCATTCCAGGAACGAGGCGGCATAGGCGATTTCGCCGGCCGCCTCGGTAACGGGCTTGCCCTGTTCGGACGTCATGATGGTCGCCAGGTCTTGCTGGTTGGCCATCATCAACTGGGCCCATTTCAGCAAGATGGCGGCACGTTCCTTGCCGGTCTTGGCGGCCCAGGCGGGCAGGGCCGCCTGGGCGCTGGCGATGGCCTGTTCGGTTTCTTTGCGGCCCAGCTTGGGCACCGACACGATGGTCTTGCCGGTGGAAGGGTTGTCGACCGGAATGCTGGCGCCGCCGCCGGCGCCCACCCATTTGCCGTCGATGTAGCACGCGTCACGCAGCAACTCGGCGCGCTTGAGCGATTGGGGCAATTGCGACATGAAGACTCCTTGATAGTGAAAGCGCGAAATGGCCGCCGGCCGCGTACGCGCCGCAATGGGCGCGCGCGGCCGGGCATTTTTGCCGGTAAAGCAGTACTAGGCGGTCAGGATATCGGCAAGGATGTCCAGGGCCGTTTCGAACTGGCTGTCCGGGATGGTCAAGGGATACAGGAAGCGCAATACGTTTCCGTACACACCGCAGCTTAGCAAAATCAGGCCGCGCTGGATTGCCTCATCCTGCACGCGCTTGACGGCAGCCGCGTCGGGCTGGCCGGTGGCGGGGTCGCGCAGTTCCAGTGCCACCATGGAGCCCAGGCCGCGCACGTCGGCAATGGCGGGACAGCGCGGACGCAGGCTGTTCAGGTGGTCTTGCAGGCGCTGGCCCAGCTCGGCGGCGCGCGCGCACAGCTTTTCTTCTTCGATGACATCCAGCACCGCGTGCGCGGCGGCCACGGCCAGCGGATTGCCCGCATACGTTCCGCCCAGGCCGCCGGGCGCCGGGCCGTCCATGACTTCGGCGCGCCCCACCACGCCCGAGATCGGGAAGCCGCCGCCCAGGCTCTTGGCCATGGTGATCAGGTCGGCCTGCACAGTGTGGTGTTGCATGGCGAACAGCTTGCCGGTGCGGGCGAAGCCGGTCTGCACTTCATCGGCGATCAGCATGATGCCGTGTTCGTCGCAAACCTTGCGCAGGGCGGTCATCAAATCGGGCGGCGTGATGTTGAAGCCGCCTTCGCCTTGTACCGGCTCGATGATGATGGCGGCCACGCGGCGCGGATCGATGTCGGATTTGAACAGCAGGTCCAGTGCCTTGAGCGTATCGGCCACGCTGATGTCTTGCGTGCCATTGGGAAAGGGCACGTGGTAGATGTCGCCGGGCATGGGGCCGAAGGCCAGCTTGTAGGGCGCCACCTTGCCCGTCAGGGCCATGCCCAGCATGGTGCGGCCATGGAACGAACCGCTGAACGCCACCACGCCCGAGCGGCCGGTATAGGCGCGCGCGATCTTCACGGCATTCTCGACCGCTTCGACGCCGGTGGTGAAGAAGGCCGTTTTCTTCAGGCCGTCGATGGGGGCCAGCGTATTGACGCGTTCGGCCAGCGCCACATAGCTTTCGTACGGCACGATCTGATAGGCCGTGTGCGTGAAAGCCTCGAGCTGTTCGGCGACAGCGGCCTTCACCTTGGGGTGGCGGTGGCCCGTGTTCAGCACGGCGATGCCGCCGGCGAAATCGATGTATTCCTTGCCGGTGCTGTCCCACAGCGTGGCGTTTTCCGCACGCACGGCGTAGAAGTCGCACATTACGCCTACGCCGCGCGGCGTGGCCAGCGAGCGGCGGGTGTTCAAGTCTCGGTTCTGCATTTCAGCCTCGATGGCAATCGATTGATGCCGCACATGCGGCGGGAAGCCCCGGCCCCGCCAATGGCGGCGCCTGCGATGGGTTTATTTAATGCTAAGATGGCTCCACTAATAAGAACCACTTTGGCAAAACTGGTGGAACCAATTGCGTACCCTTGCCGGCGATCTACTGCAATTGCGGCTGGGCGAGCCCGCCGACGGGCCGATGAACCAGCGCCTGTACCGCGGCATCCGCGAGGCCATCCTGGATGGCACCATACCCGCCGGCACGCGCCTGCCGGCCAGCCGCGATCTGGCCGCCGAACTGGGTATCGCGCGCAATACGGTGGTGCACGTATATGGGCAATTGCTGGCCGAGGGCTACACCTATAGCCGCCAGGGCAACGGCACTTTCGTGACGGATTCGGTTCCCGACACCTATCTGGCCAGCGGCCGCAGCCGGCGGCAGGCGGCGGCGGCGCCGCCGGGCGCGGGCCTGTCGGTGCGCGGCGCGCTGATTGTCGACGAAGCCTCGGCGTCGCCGTACCAATGGGGCGCCTTCATGCCGGGCGTGCCCGACGTGACCGAGTTCCCGCACAAGAAGTTCGGCCGGATCGTGAATGCGCTGTGGCGCAATCCCACCCCGGCCATGCTGAGCTATTCGTATGGTGGCGGGCTGCCCGCCCTGCGCGAGGCGCTGGCCCAGCATCTTGCCGTGACGCGCTCGATCGATTGCGAGCCCGACCAGCTCATCATTGTGGAGGGGTCGCACCAGGCCATCGACCTGGCCACGCGTATTCTGGGCGATGCGGGCGACGTGGCGTGGGTGGAAAACCCCGGCTATTGGGGGGCGCGCACGGTGCTGGCGGCCAATGGCATCCGCATCGTTCACCAGCCGGTGGACGACGAAGGCATGCAGTTGCCCCCGCAAGCCGAGGGCCCGCCGCCCCGCTTCATATTCGTGACCCCGTCGCACCAGTACCCGCTGGGTTCGGTGATGTCGCTGGCGCGGCGGCGCCAGTTGCTGGCCATGGCCCGCGGCTGGGGCAGTTGGATCATCGAAGACGACTACGACAGTGAATTCCGTTTCTCGGGACGGCCGATCTCATCGCTGCAAGGGCTGGAACCCGACGCGCCGGTGATCTACCTTGGCACCTTCAGCAAAACGCTGTACCCGGGCTTGCGGGTGGGCTATCTGGTGCTGCCCAAGGCACTGACGCGCGCTTTCCAGGCCGCCCATGCCGAGCTGTACCGCGAAGGCCATTTGATGACGCATGCGGCCCTGGCGGCCTTCATTGCCGAAGGCCACTATGCCGCCCATATCCGCCGCATGCGCATGCTATATGCGCGGCGGCGCGCCATGCTGGTCAACTTGATCGAGCGCCGGCTGGGCGCAGGTTGGCTGCACCGCGATTCCAGCGATGCCGGGCTGCATCTGGTGTTGAATTTGCCGGCCGACATGGACGACACCCGCGTGGTCGAAGAGGCCCGTGCCCGCGGCGTGCTGACTCGCCCCTTGTCGCGGTACTACGCCAGCGGTACGGGCAGCCGGCCGGGGCTGCTGCTGGGATATGCCTGCGTGCCGGAAAGCGACATCGCGCGCAAATTCGAGGTGGTGCTGGACAGCCTGGCCGCCGTGGCGCGCCCCAGGCGCGCAAGCCGCCCAGGTGTCTGACCCCGCGCCTCAGGGCGCGGGCCTGTTCCTGTGCCGGGTATTGCCCGGCGTCTGGCACCCTGGCGAGAGCCAGGCACCCTCTACAACACCCGCTACAGCGCCTGCGCCAGCCGCGTGGCGTTCTGCATGCCCTGATCCTGGTAATTGGTATTGAGCACCGCATGCGCGTTGCGCACGCGTTCGGCCAGGCGTTTCAGCCGTTCGGCCAGTTCCGCCAGCTCGGCCGGCGTGTATTCATATTGAAAGCGGCCCGACGAGGCGCCCGACAGATTGTTCCAGGCCGCGCCATTGCGGCCGTGCAAGCGCAGCACCGCCAGGTCGGGGTGAGTGGTTTCCCAGACCGCGGGGACGGTATTGTCGAAGCCTTGCGGGGCGTCCACCACTGTGTGCACGGCGCCCCGCTCGCGCTCGAAGGCCAGCGTCGACGCGCAGGCAGCGGGGGTCTCGAACCAGCTACGGTGGCGGAATTCCACCGACATCAGGTGTTCGTCCATATGGCGGGCGCATTCGCCGACCAGGGCGTGGCCGCGGGTGTTGCGCTGCACCCAGGGGGCGAACTGGAAATGCACGGCGCCCAGCTTGCCGGCCATGCGCAATGGTTCCAGCGCGATCAGGAAGCGGCGCCATAGTTCACCCTGCAAGTCGGTGGGCAATTGATGGTAGAACAGCGCCGTATCCGGCCGGGGCGGCCGGCATGCGGAAGACGGGCCATTTTGCGCTGCGGCGTTTTCCGGCTCATCCCAGGCATCGGCGGTGCCGTCCAGTTCGCGCCGGATATCGGCGGGCAAGGCCCGCAGCGGCGCAGGGTGGCCGGTGAACAAGCGAAACGCCTTGATATTGAAGACGAAATCGGCCGGTGTACGGTTGGCCCACAGGTGCGCCATGTGGCCGTTGGGCATGCCGTAATAGGTGGCATCGACTTCGGCCAGGCCGAACCGGCTGGCGTAGTGGCGCAGGCGCGCCTCGGGGGTGCGCACATGCGGCGGATAGAAGCGGCCGCAGGCCAGCAGGGTGGGGTCGGTCCAGGATGCGGTGCCGGTCAGGATATGCATGGCAGGCGTAGCTGTGGCGGTTGCGCGGGGCGGGCGACAGCGGCGGGCGAGTTCCGTTATAGTCTGTATGAATATACAGTACTTCGCCCCTTGTCCTTGCCATGTCCGCCACGCCCGATTCCCCTGATTGCGCCGATTATCTGTCCGACCTGAACCCGGCCCAGCGGGCGGCCGCCGAATTCGGCGTGGGCCAGCCGGATGCGCCCGCCTTGCTGGTCATCGCCGGGGCCGGGTCGGGCAAGACCAGCACGCTGGCCCACCGGGTGGCCCACCTGGTCCTCAATGGCGTCGATCCGCAGCGCATGTTGCTGCTGACTTTTTCACGCCGCGCCGCCCAGGAAATGGAGCGCCGCGTGGGCATGGTGTTGCGGCGCGTGATGAAACTGCATTCCACCCAGCAGGCACCCGCGCTGCCGTGGGCCGGCACATTCCACAGCATAGGCGCGCGGCTGCTGCGCGACTGCGCCGGCCGCATCGGCCTGTCGGAAAGCTTCACCATCCACGACCGGGGCGATGCCGAAGACCTGATGGGCATGGTGCGCCACGAGCGGGGGCTGTCCGCCACCGCCGAACGTTTTCCGCTCAAGGGCACGTGCCTGGCCATTTATTCGCGCGTCATCAATAGCCAGGCCCCGGTCGCCGATGTGCTCAAGCAGGCGTTTCCGTGGTGCGCGCAATGGGAAGATGCCCTCAAGGGCTTGTTTGCGGCGTACGTGCAAACCAAGCAAGACCAGCAGGTGCTCGACTACGACGACCTGCTGCTGTATTGGTCCGAGATGATGCAGGACGATGTCCTGGCCCATGATGTGGGTGCGCGCTTCGACCATGTGCTGGTCGACGAATACCAGGACACCAATCGCCTGCAGTCGGCCATCTTGCTGGCCATGAAGCCCGATGGCCGGGGCCTGACCGTGGTGGGCGACGACGCGCAATCCATATATTCGTTCCGGGCCGCCACGGTGCGCAATATTCTTGATTTTCCCGGGCAGTTTGCGCGGCCCGCCCACGTGATCACGCTGGAACGCAACTACCGTTCGACCCAGCCCATCCTGGACGCATCCAACGCCGTCATCGAACTGGCCAGCGAACGCTACACCAAGAATCTCTGGACCGACCGCGCATCGTCCAGCCTGCCCGCGCTGGTTACGGTCAGCGACGAGGCCGGGCAGGCGCGCTGGGTGGCCGACCAGGTGCTGGCCCAGCGCGAAGAGGGCGCCACCCTGAAATCACAGGCGGCGCTGTTCCGGGCGTCGAACCACAGCGCGGCGCTGGAGCTCGAACTGACCCGCCGCAATATTCCCTTCGTGAAATTCGGCGGGCTGCGTTTTCTTGAAGCGTCCCATATCAAGGACGTGCTGTCGTTGTTGCGTTGGGCCGAGAACCCGCGCGGGCGGCTGGCGGGCTTCCGGGTGGCGCAGTTGCTGCCCGGCGTCGGGCCAGCCATTGCGGGCCGGCTGATGGATACCCTGTCCGAAGCGGCAGAGCCGTTGGCGGCGCTTGCCGAATTCAAGCCGGGCGCGGCCGCCAAGGCCGATTGGGACGCTTTTGCGCAAACTTATGCCGCCTTGCGCACGCCGGGCCTGCAATGGCCGGCCGACCTGGACTTGGCGCTGCGCTGGTATGCGCCGCAACTCGAACGCTTGTACGAAGATGCGCGCGTGCGCAAGGCCGACCTGGACCAACTGGTGCGCATCGCCGCCGGCTATGCCAGCCGCGAGCGTTTCCTGACCGAACTGACGCTGGATCCTCCCGATGCCACCAGCGCCGAATCGGGCCCGCCGCTGCGCGACGAAGACTACATGATCCTGTCCACCATCCATTCGGCCAAGGGGCAAGAATGGAAGGCGGTGTATGTGCTGAACGCGGTGGACGGTTGCATTCCTTCGGACATGAGCACCGGCACGGCCGAAGAAATCGAAGAAGAGCGGCGGTTGCTGTACGTGGCCATGACGCGCGCCAAAGAACGCCTGCAGCTCGTCGTGCCGCAGCGCTTCTATGTGCACCAGCAGACCGGCCTGGGCGATCGCCATGTCTATGGCTCGCGCACGCGCTTCATCCCCGATGCGTTGCTACCCTTGTTCGAGACACTGCCCAAGCCGCCCGAGCTGCCCTTCGGGCGCGGCCGGCCGCAAGCGGAATCGGCGCCGCGCATCGATGTGGCCCAGCGGGTTCGCAAGCTGTTTTCCTGAGCTATCATGCCTCGATCGCCCGCCGCGCCGGGCGCGATTCCCGCGGAGGCTTGCATGTCGCAGCACGAAACCGCCCCGCCGCAGCCGCAAGGCGAGGTGGTTGCCTCGGTTGCCTATGTGCAAGGGCAACGTTCGCACGACGTGCCCCTCGAAGGCATCAAGTCGTACACCTGCCAGGATGCCAACCTGCTGTGGATAGGGCTGCGCAACCCCGATCCCGGCCTGTTGTGCCGCGTGGCCGACGACCTGGGCATCCGGTCCAAGACGCGCGATGAAATGCTCGAACCGCATCGCCGGCCCAAGATCATCGATTTCGGCCATTGTGTGCTGGTCGTGGCCATTACCGTTGAAATCGAGCAAGGCCGGCCCGCGTTCGGCGAAACCCAGATACTGATAGGCCGCGGGTTCCTGGTAACGGTGCGGCGCGGCGCCACGGCCAGCCACAGCGCGCTGCGCGAACGCCTGGAATCCGCGCCCGACCTGCTGCGCCGCGGCAGCGACTATGTTGCCTCGGAACTGCTCGACCTGCTGATCGACCGCTACGTGTCGGCCGCCGCGCAACTGGAAAGCGTGGTCGAGTCCGCCGAACAGAAGCTGTTGATCCGCGGTGCGAAAGATTCGGACATCCGCAAGCTGTACCGGCAGCGGCGCGACCTGCTGCGCATCCACACCGTCATCGCGCCGTTGGCCGAGATTTGCCGCCGGCTGGCCAGCATGGACATGTCGGCGGTGGATGCCGACGCGCGGCCGTACTTTGCAGTGGTGGCCGACCGCGTGCTAAGGGTCGACGAACTGATCAACGGGCTGCGCGAAGCCCTGGCGTTTGCCTTTGAAGCCAGCCTGATGATTTCCCAGTCGCAGCAGAACGACATCACCCGCCGCCTGGCCGCCTGGGCCGCCATCCTGGCCGTGCCCACCGCGGTGGCGGGCATTTATGGCATGAACTTCGAGTTCATGCCCGAACTCAAGACTTATTGGGGCTATCCGGTCACGATGGCAGGCATTGCGACGGTGTGCGGAGTGCTTTACTGGCGGTTCCGCAAGGCGGGATGGCTATAGCAAATAGCAAGAGTCGCCGCGATACCGCCAGATCTGCCAGGTACCCGATCCAGTCCCTGTCCCCGCCCCGGCCAGCGTTGCGATGTGGCACACTGCACGC
>DASPIV010000301.1:0-6619 GCA_035628955.1 Bordetella sp. | reverse complement strand
CTGTTGGCGCCCGGGCGGTTCTCGATGATGATGTTCTGGCCCAGCCGTTCCGACAGCTTGTCCATGACGATGCGGGTCACGGTGTCGGTGGCGCCGCCCGGGGTGTAGGGCACGATGACCTTGATGGGCTTGTCCGGCCAGGCGTTGGCGGCCTGGGCATACGTGCCGGGCAGGGCGCTGGCCAATGTGGCCGACAGCAAGGCAATCAGGGTAGCGCGCCGGCCGGGCCGGGCACGTGGAAGGGAAAGGGGAAGGGGCATGGATTTGTCTCCGGTGCGCATGAGCCGGTGCGCACGGCAATGGGCCGCGCTTGCTGCCGGATCTGCCGGTTAGTCTTGTTGAGCGAACAATGTCGCAGGAAAAGTATGCGCGCGTTGGCTGCCGCCTTCGAGAGTGGGCGCCTTTTTTGTGTTCGGTGATTGAACTTCGCGCCGCCACACCCGCCCGGAGGCGCGCGGCCGCAGGAGCGGGTCGTTCGTCGGGGTATTCCGGGCAGCGCGGCCGGACCGCCATCGCGGCGTTGGCGCGCGGACGCCAATGGTTCTATCCTTGGGGCCCTGAATGGACCTATCCACGGGCAGGTTCCCTTCCTATGATGCCCTACCGACGCGCGGCCGGCTGGCCGCGTTTTTGCAACCCTGCTTTACGGAATCACCATGAACGGCGCCGATAGCCTTTGCGACACCCTGCTTGCCAACGATGTGGACGTTTGTTTTGCCAACCCTGGCACGTCTGAAATGCATTTCGTGGCGGCCCTGGATCGCAAGCCGCGCATGCGCTGCGTGCTGGGGCTGTTCGAGGGCGTGGTTACCGGCGCGGCCGACGGCTATGCGCGCATGGCCGACAAGCCGGCCGCCACGCTGTTGCACCTGGGGCCAGGGCTGGGCAACGGCCTGGCCAACCTGCACAACGCCAAGCGCGCACGCACCCCCATGGTGAATGTGGTGGGCGATCATGCCACCTACCACGTGCAATACGACGCGCCGTTGACCAGCGACGTGGAAGGCGTGGCGCGCCCCATGTCGCATTGGGTGCGCCGCACGCCGACCGCCGGTGAGCTGGCGGCCGACGCGGCTGAAGCGGTGCGCGTGGCGCGCCAGGCCCCGGGCAACATCGCCACCCTGATTCTGCCGGCCGATGCGGCCTGGGGCGAACTGCCCGCCGATACTCCCGCACCGCCCGTGGCAACGCTGGCCGCGCCGCCGCAGACCACCCACGATGCCGTGCGTGCCGCGGCACAGGCTATTCGCGCCGGCCAGGGTACGGCCCTGATGCTGGGCGGCATGGCGTTGCGTGAACCGGCGTTGTCGGTGGCCGGGCGCATTGCGCAAGCCACCGGCGTGCGGTTGCTGTCGCCCACGTCGAACCGCCGTACCGAGCGCGGTGCGAATCGCACCCCGGTGACACGCGTGCCTTATCCGGTGGATCAGGCCGTGGCCTTGTTGAAAGACGTGAACCAACTGATTCTGGTGGGCGCCAGCGCACCGGTGGCTTTCTTTGCCTATCCGGGCAAGCCCAGCCTGTTGGCGCCGCAAGAGCAGGCGCCCATCGTGCTGGCCACGCCCGAGCAAGACCTGCTGCAGGCCCTGCAATGGCTGGCCGACGAACTGAGTATCGCCGCCAACTCGCCCGGCCTGCTGCCCGTGGCCTCGTCGGTCGAGATGCCGCGTTCCGGTGCGCTGACGGGCACCGCGGTCAACATCATCACCGCCCGCCTGCTGCCGGAAAACGCCATTGTCTGCGATGAGTCGGTTACGCAAGGACGTGAATTTCCCGCCATCAGCGCCACCTCGGCGCCGCACGACTGGCTGCAGTTGACGGGGGGCGCCATCGGCATCGGCCTGCCCCTGGCCACGGGAGCCGCCGTGGCCTGCCCCGACCGCAAGGTCATCACCCTGCAAGCCGACGGCAGCGGCATGTACACCGTGCAGGCCCTGTGGACCCAGGCACGCGAGCAACTGGACTGCCTGACCATCATCCTGGCCAACCGTTCCTATGCCACCCTGCATGGCGAGATGAAAAACGTGGGCGTACAAGAGCCGGGCCGCAACGCCCGCCGCATGCTCGACCTGCAAGAGCCCTGCCTGGACTGGGTCAGCCTGGCCGCCGGCATGGGGGTCGAGGCGGTGCGTGTCGATACGGTCGAGGCCTTCACCAAGGCCATGCAGGCCGGGTTGGCGCGCAAGGGGCCGTATCTGATCGAAGCGCTGATCTGAGGCGACCGTTTCCGCCTTCGTGGCTGCCATCAATCAGCCGTAGCTTTAGTGGGTATTGCCAGGTATCAGGCTCCCGCCAGGGTGCCTGATACCGAATGTGGTGAGACTATCTGCCCACAGCGGTGTCCGACACCCTGGCGGGAGTCAGACACCAGGCAGGATTCCGGCCGCTCCCCTATTTATCTCTTGAGTTATTGCCAAGGTGGCTCACACCTTGAAAGAGGCTGGTTGCCGCGCCTGCAGGGTGGCCTACACCCCCAGATAGCGCGCCAGCTGTTCCGGCTGCATCGCCAGCGCCTGGCTGGCGCCCTGGTGCACGATGCGGCCTTTTTCCATGACCAGGCAGCGGTCGGTGTGCGAAAGCACCGCGCGGTAGTTGCGGTCGACGATCAGGGTCGACATGCCGGTGGCGCGTATGGCGGCGACAATCTCCCAGATCTCGGCCACGATCAGGGGCGCCAGGCCTTCGGTGGCTTCGTCCAGAATCAGCAGGTCGGGGTTGGTGGTCAGCGCACGGCCGATGGCCAGCATCTGCTGTTCGCCGCCCGATAGCTGCTGCCCGCCGTGATCCAGCCGTTCGGCCAGGCGCGGAAACGTGGCCAGTACGCGCTGGTAGGTCCAGGCGGCCTGGCCCCGTGTGCCGGTGCGCGCGGCCACCATCAGGTTCTCGCGCACGCTAAGGTTGGGAAAGACGCCGCGGCCTTCGGGCACATAGGCCACGCCCAGGCGCGCAATGGCATGCGGCTGGGCCCGCGTGCAATCGCGCCCGGCTACCGACAGGCGGCCCTGGCGGCTGCGCACGTGGCCCATCAGCGTGCGGATCAGTGTGGTCTTGCCCATGCCGTTGCGGCCCACCAGCCCCACCGATTCGCCTGGCGCGATGCGCAGATCCACCCCGCGCAGCACATGGCTGGCGCCGTAGTAGCAGTGCAGGCCGCTGGCATCGATCAATGCATGCACGGGCCGTCTCCCAGGTAGGCATTCTGCACTTGCGGGTTGGCGCGTATCTGCGCCGGGGTTCCGCAGGCGATGGCGCTGCCGTTGACCATGACGGTAATGATGTCGGCATTGCCGAATACGGCGTCCATGTCGTGTTCGACCAGCAATATGGCGTGTTCGGCCTTCAGCGATTGCAGCAGGGTCAGGATGCGTACGGTTTCTTCGGGCCCCATGCCGGCCAGGGGCTCGTCGAGCAGCAGTACCTGCGGTTGGCCGGCCAGGCACATGGCGATTTCCAGTTGGCGCTTGTGGCCGTGCGGCAGCAGGCCGGCCGGCGTGGCGGCACTGCCTGCCAGGCCGGTGCGCTCCAATACGTAATGCGCGCGCCCGGCGCTGTACGGGCAACTGCCGGCGCTGCGCCACCAGTGCCAGAACCGCTGGCGGCCAGCCTGTGCCGCCAGCCGGCAGTTTTCATACACGCTCAGCGTGGGAAAGATGGTCGAGCGCTGGTAGCTGCGGCCCAATCCGCCGCGGGCGCGCTGCGGCTGCGGCCAGGCCGTGATGTCCCGGCCTTCCATCAGTACACTGCCGGCGCTGGCCAGCAGTTCGCCCGACAGGATATTGATCAGCGTTGACTTGCCAGCGCCATTGGTGCCGATCACCGCGTGCAGGGTGCCGCGGTGCAGGTCCAGCGAAACGTCATTGACGGCGACCAGGCCGCCGAAGCGGCGCGTGACACCGCGCGCGGCCAGCATGGCTTCAGGCATGGGGTTCTCCGGACAGGGGCAGCGCTTGAGTCGATGCGGTTTCGCCTTGCGGCGCGGGCGGTGCGGCAGCGGTGCGCCGCGCGGCCCGGCTGGCTTGCCATTGGGCGGGCAGCCCGGCCAGTCCGTCTGGCAGCAACGCCACCAGGGCGATGATGGCCAGGCCCAGCGGCAGGTGCCAGTGCTTGGCGTAGTCGCCGAACAGCGCTTGCGACTGGAACAGTTCTTGCAGCAGGATCAGCGCGGCCGCGCCCAGCACGGCGCCGCCCAGTCTGCCCATGCCGCCCAGGATCACCATCAGCAGCACCAGGCCCGATTGTTCCCAGGCCAGCAACTCGGGCGTGACGAAGCCGTCTTTCAATGCATACAGGAATCCCGCCAGGCCGGCCAGCGCGGCCCCGACCACATAGGCCGTCAGCTTGTACGGAAACGTGGAATACCCCGCAGCGCGCATTCGCTGTTCATTGATGCAGATGCCTGCCAGCGCCGCGCCGAATGGCGAACGCCTGAGCAGGGCCAGAAAGCCCCATGTCAGCGCCAGGCAGGCCAGCACGAACAGGTAATAGGTGCCCGGCGCATCCAGGTCGAACGGCACCCAGCCGGCCAGTGAGAGTTGCGGCCGGAAGTACAGGTAGATGCCGTCGCTGCCGCCGCCCACGTCGGTATCGTGGAACACGTAGTACGCCATCTGCGAGAATGCCAGCGTCACCATGATGAAGTACACGCCGCGCGTGCGCAGGGCCAGGGCGCCGGTCAGCAGCGCATAGACGGCCGCGCCGGCCACGGCGGCGGCCAGCAGCCAGCCCAGCCCCGCGGCTTCCGATTCCGGCGACAGCAGGGCCGCGGCATAGGCGCCGATGCCAAAGAATGCGGCATGCCCCAGGCTGATCAGCCCCGCGCCGCCCACCAGCAATTGCAGGCTGAGCGCGAAGATGGCGTAGATCATGACCTTGACCACCAGCCCGGTGTAATAGTCGGCGCCCAGCCAGGGAAACGCCGCCAGCGCCAGCAGCACGGCAATCGGGATGAGTTTGCTTGCGTAGCCCATGTGCTAGCCCTGTTTGAACAGCCCTTCGGGCTTGCACAGCAGAATGGTCGCCATCAACAGGTACACCAGCACCCCGGCGGCGGCCGGAAACAGCACCTGGCCAAAGGTCTCGACCGTGCCCACCAGCATGGCCGCCAGGAACGCACCGCGGATCGAGCCGATGCCGCCGATCACCACCACCACGAAACACACGATCAACACGCTGTGCCCCATGCCGGGATACACCGACGATACCGGCGCGGCGATGGTGCCTGCCAGCGCGGCCAGCGCCACCCCGGCCGCGAACACGATGCGGTACAGGCGGTTGATGTCGATGCCCAGCGATCCGATCATCTCGCGATTGCTGGCGCCGGCCCGCACCATCATGCCCAGGCGGGTACGCGTGATGACCCAGTACAGCAGCAACGCGACCCCGATGCCCACGGCCGAGATGAACAAGCGGTAGACCGGATACGTCATCACGCCGCCCAGCGACACCGTACCGGACAGCCACGCCGGCATCGGCACGCCGTGCACGTCGTTGCCCACCAGCAGGCTGCGCACTTCCTCGAACACCAGGATCAGCCCGTAAGTCATCAACACCTGCTGCAGGTGGTCGCGCCGGTACAGATAGCTGAAGAACGCGGCTTCCAGAAAATAGCCCAGCAGCGCCGCCAGCAGCACGCACAGCAGCAGCGTGGCCACGAAGCCGCCGCCCAGCCAGCGCTCGACCAGCGGGCCCAGCGCGAACGCCATGTAGGCGCCGATCATGTAGAAGCTGCCATGGGCCAGGTTGATGATGCCCATGATGCCGAAGATCAGCGTCAGGCCGCTGGCCACCAGAAACAGCAGCAAGCCATGCTGCAGCGCGTTCAGGCACTGGATGAGGAAGATGCTGGCGTCCATGTCGGGGTCCGCGCTTCGGGCGTCAGAGCTTGCAGCCGCGTGCCGGATCGGCCAGCTTCTGCACCGCCACCTCGACCATCTTGTTCTCCATGCCCGAGACCTGGCGCAGGTAGATGTCCTGCACCGGGTTGCCGGCCGCCGACAGGGTGAACTTGCCGCGCGGGCTGTCGATCGTGGCGCCGCGCATGGCCTCGTGGAACTTGGCCTTGTCCGACACATTGCCCTGCACAGCCTGCAGGCCGACTTCCAACAGTTGCGCGGCATCGTAGCCCTGCACCGCATAGACGTCGGGTTGCAGGTTGTTGTAGGCCTTGGTGTAGCCGGCGCGGAACGCATTGTCGCGCGGCGTGTCCAGGCCGTCCGCATAGTGCAGTGTGGTCAGCAGGCCCTGGGCGGCGTCGCCCTGTGCTTTCAGCGTGCCATCGGTGAGAAAGCCGGTGCCATACAGGGGAATGGTCTTCTGCAGGCCCGAGGCGTGGTAGTCCTGCACGAACTTCACGGCGCCGCCGCCGGCAAAGAAGGCGAACACCATATCGGGCTTGATGGACGCGATCTCGGTCAGCAGCGACTGGAACTCCACATTGGGGAAGGGCAGCGTCAGTTCCTTGACGACCTTACCGCCGGCCTTCTCGAAGCCTTCGCTGAAGCCCTTCATCTGCTCATCGCCCGCGGCGTACTTCCAAGTAATGGTGACCGCCGTCTTGTGGCCCTTGGCGGCCGCCACCGGCCCCATGGCATAACCCGGTTGCCAGTTCGAGAACGATGTG
>DASPIV010000300.1:0-2607 GCA_035628955.1 Bordetella sp. | reverse complement strand
GACCTGGTATCGCATTGGCCGGAAAGCGGCGCGTTGGAACTCGATCGACGCACCCGCATGCTTTACCGCGGCCGGCAGTTGTTCATCAATGGCGAAACCGCCCTGGTTGCAGCCGACGCCGCCCTGCGGGCACTGGCCGATGCGCGCCGCCTGGACTGCGCCGATCCACGCAGCCAACGCCTGAGCGACCCGGCGCGAGAATGCCTGACCGATTGGCTGGATGCCGGTTGGCTGCACTATCGTGCCAGCCTGTGACCCACAAACCACAGTGCGCCGTGCCGCAGGGCAGCAAAACGGCGCTTTTGTACTATCCGGACACTTAAACGTGTCCATCTCGCACAGAACGCTAAGGTGTGCGCAGCCTGCGAAACATCAAGAAATGTTCCACACCTATAAGTAAAGATTGTTACGTCCTGGATGCGACCGCTTTAATTTCCACACGTCAGCGCCATGCTGATTCCTGTAGCCTGACTACTGGTTTCCCCTAACGGGATACTGGTTTCCCCTAAATGGGCCGCATGATCGTCATCTAACAGGAGTCTCAACATGATCAGCAAAACCTTGATTCTTGCTTCGGTAGTTGCCGTCGCGCTGACCGCTTGCGACAAGAAGGAAGACACCGCGAGCCCCGCCGGCTCCGAGCCGTCTACCACCATGCCGGCGCCTTCCAGCCCGGCTCCCACCACGCCGGCCCCCACCACGCCGGCTCCGGGCAGCTCGACCACGCCTGCGCCTGGCGGCGGTGCCGAGGGCACCGGCGGCTCGGGTGGTACCGGCGGGTCGGGTGGCACCACCGCCCCGGCGTCCTGATAGCGTCGGGCCATTCTTGCCAGCAAGTCCGGCAGGACAAACGCCCCCTCGGGGGCGTTTTTGTTGGGCGCGGCAACGGTCCGGACGTACGCAAAAAAAGGCCGCGACCTAAGGCGCGGCCTTTTCATGGGCATGATGCCCGGCAGCGGATCAGGTCATCTTGTCTTTCAGGACGCCGAGCAGCCGTTGCGCCGTGGCGCTGTTATCGCGTTGGCCAGCCGAGTTGAGCACCGTAACCTGGGTCTGGGAACCGTCCTGGGACAGGTGGATACGGTATTGCGCGGCCTGGGCCTGCTTGTCGCCCGAGAACAGGCGGCTGAAAAAGCCCGGCTGGTCTTGCTGGGCGCCGGTATCGGTATCGACATAGCGCACGAAGTATTCGCCGGCCGAGCGATCGCGGTCATCAACCGCGAAACCGCCGGAATCCAGTGCCACGCCCACGCGACGCCAGGCACGATCGAAGGACTCGTCGACCACCAGCATCGCGCCGTCGGCACGCACGTCCTGCACCAGCGGAGCCTGGGGCGAGGCCTCGGCCTGCGCTACCAGTTTGCGCGCATTGTCGACGTCGGTACCCAGATACACCATCAGGCGCGCCAGCATGGCGGCATTCAGGCCCGGATCTTCGTTGCCGTGTTCCCATTGGACCTGGGCATCGTCGGGACCCACACGCTTCTCGAGCATTTGCTGGTGCGAGATGTAGATCTCGGTGTGGCCATTGACGCGCTCGACGCGGGTACGGAATTTCTCGCGTTCGCCGCTATCCCAGGCGGTATCCAGCACCGACCCCAATGCCTGGCGCAGCCAGCTTTCGGGGATCTTGGCGCGGTTTTCGGCCCAGTTGGTTTCCACCAAGCCAGCCTTGGGGTTGTTGGTGGCAACCGTAAAGCCGGTATCTGTCCAGAAATCGACCACCTTGGGGAAAATATCTTCGGGCGGGCGATCGACCACCAGCCAGCGCAAGTCGCCATCGCGTTCGACGCGCATATCGGCGCGCTGCGGCAGGACATTGCTGGTTTGCGCGGCCGAAGCCACTTGCTGCTGGCCTTGCTGCTGGTATTGCGAATACGTGGTGCTGCCCGAGGCGGGTGCACGATAGCGCGGGTCGCTGGAAGCCTGGGTCAGGTCCGGCGGGATGCTGAGCGGTTCGCCGCGCCGCGTACTTTTGTAGTCGACAGATTCCTCGTTGCCCAGCAGTTCGTTTACATCGCTGCAGCCCGCCAGCAATGCCAGGGCCATCAATGCCGACGCAGCGGCATGACGTTGGTTCATACGCATCCTCACTTTTAGAGCAGGCCCGTTTCCTGGAGCACGCCGCGCACCGTGTCGTGATGCTGCGAGCCCAGTTCTACCAGGGGCAACCGGTAACCCAGTGCAGTACGGCCCATCTGGGCCAGCGCCCATTTCACAGGAATGGGATTGGCCTCGATGAACAAGGCCTTGTTTAGACGTGCCAGGCGCGCGTTAAGTTCACGCGCCCGGACAACGTCGCCCGCCAACGCGGCGGCACAGAGCTCATGCATGAGCCGCGGCGCCACGTTGGCCGTTACTGAAATATTGCCGCGCGCGCCCAGAAGAATGAGTGCCGTGGCGGTAGGGTCGTCGCCGCTGAAGACCTGGAAGCCGGCGGGCGCTTCGCGCATCAGCAGTGCGCCGCGGGCGATATCGCCGGTGGCGTCCTTGATGCCGATGATGCCGGGCACCTGCGCCAGGCGCAGCACGGTTTCGTTGGACATGTCGGCCACGGTACGGCCCGGCACGTTATAGAGCACGGTGGGCAGGTCGACCGCTTCGACG
>DASPIV010000299.1:0-2245 GCA_035628955.1 Bordetella sp. | reverse complement strand
CGCCACCCACCAGCCTTTGCAGGACATGATCGCGCAGCGGCGCTTTCGGCAAGACCTGTACTACCGCATCAATACGCTGCGGCTCGAGGTGCCCGCGCTGCGCGATCGGCCGGAGGACGTCGCGCCATTGATGCAGGCCCTGGTGGCGCGCTGTCTCAGGCGGCTGGACTCGCCCTTCGAGGCGGCCGGCCTGATCGCGCCGTGGCTGCCCAGGCTGCAGTGCTATGCCTGGCCGGGCAATGTGCGCGAACTGGAAAACATCAGCGAGCGCATGGCGGTGTTCTTGCTGCAATACCAACAACCGGCCGATGTCGACCACGACGCCCTGCGGCACGACTGCCCGGAACTCTACGAGGCGGCCCATGCCGGGGACACTGCCGGCGAACTATCGCTGCGGGCTCGCGCGCTGCACGCCTTGCAGGTGTGCGGCGGCAACCGCCAGGAAGCGGCGCGCCGCCTGGGCATCAGCCGTTCGACGCTGTGGCGCTGGGCCAATGCGCCGCAAGACTGAAGGCTCGCGGCCGCCGGGCCGTGTCAATGCGCCAGCCGGGGCGGGGCCATCAGGGTGTAGCCCTGTACCGGCAGGCGCAGCGAGATCAAGGCCGCCAGCAGCAGGACCACGCCGGCGCTGCCGAAGGCTACCCAGTGCGTGCCGAAGGTCTCGAACCCCCAGCCGCCCAGCCATGAACTGATCATTGCGCCGACCTGGTGGCCCAGGTAGGCGCAGCCGTACAGCACGCCTACCAGGCGCACGCCATACACATCGGCCAATATGGCCGACGACATGGCGATGCTGCCCGACCACACCACGCCGCCGATGGCCGCGGCCACATACAGTTCCCAGTGCGTGCCCACCATCATCAAGGCGAAGAAGCCCAGGCCGCGGATCAGGTAGATGGTGGCCAGGATCTTGCGGCGCGGCAGCACATCGGACACCCGGCCCAGCACCAGCGTGCTGAAGATCGCCACCAGGCCGATCAGGCCGATGCCCAGCGAACTGGTGGTGGCATCGAAGCCGTGGTCCATCAGCATGGGCATGCCGTGGGTGCCCAGCAGGTTCATGCTGAAACCGCAGGCAAACAGCCCCAGCGTGATCTTCCAGAATGGCGCCGTACGGGTGGCTGCGCGAAACGTCAGGCTTTCGGGCAAGGCCGCACCGCGCCTGGCGGGCCTGGCGGCAATTTGCTCGGGCGTCAGGTCGGTATGCGGCGGCGCCTGGTCGCGCATCACGAACAAGGCCATGGGCACGGTCAGCACCGTGAACACGACGGCAAAACCGATCATGGTGGCCTGCCAGCTGGTGGCCTCGACGGCAAAGGTCAGTGCCGGGGTCATCACTGCGATGCCCGCCATGGATCCGGTGGACAGGAAAAACAGCGCCATGCCGCGCCGGCGCGTGAACCAGCGCGTCAGTACAGGCGTCAGGGCCACCGGGCTGGTGAAGGCCAGCCCCACCGACATCAGTACGCCGAACGCCAGCAAGAAGCTGATCGGGCCGTGCGCATTGACAGTCCAGATGACGGAACCCACCACGATGGCCGTGCCCAGCAGCAGCACGTTGCGGGTGCCCCAGCGCGCCACCAGTATTCCGGCCAAGGGCATGCCCAGGCCATAGAACAGCATGCCGATGGCCACGATGCCCGACAACAGGCTGCGGCTGAAGCCCAGGTCTTGCGCCATGGGCAGGAAGAACGGCCCGACCCCCATGCGCATGCCCACCGTCAGCAGGGTCAGCAAGGTGGCCGCCGCCACGATATTCCACCCGAAATACCAACCCGTCCGTGTCGCAGCCAACTCTGTCTCCGTATCTTTGTCAGGTGGGCCGCCTCGAAGGCGGGCGGCCCAGGCGGGATTGTCGATGATTTCGGGTTGCCGTGCTCGGGCCGCGTACGGTCATCGAACACCGCCGATGATGCGTCCCAGCGGGCGCCGGCCGGAAGCCGGCCGAGCACATCCGCAAACCTGAAAGGTGCGTAATTCAGTCATACAATATTATTGACAGATAGTAATTTGGCTTCGTATGATCCGCCGTACCGGGCCGTCTTTGCGCGGCGCCATTACCAGCCGGCAGCAAGACCGGCTTTACGGAGAAAAGCAGCCATGGGTGGTATCGATATCCGCAATCTGACGCGCCAGTTGGCCGACTACGTGGTCGCCGCCCGCCTGGAAGACGTGCCCGCCGACGCGCGCAAGGAAGCCCGGCGGGCCCTGGTGAATTTCATGGGCTGCGCCTTGGGCGGCAGCC
>DASPIV010000298.1:0-2112 GCA_035628955.1 Bordetella sp. | reverse complement strand
GCCCATGGCGGCGCCATGCCCGCCGGCAAGCCCTACAGCAGCCCTGCCGGCCGCTCGCGCCCCAGGCGGGCGGCCTTGGTCCGGCGGTGCTCGGCGCGGCGCCGGCGCGACACCTTGGGATCGAATGCCAGCGGCCGGTATATTTCCACACGGTCGCCGTCGGCCAGGCGGGTGTCGGCCTTGCAAGTCTTGCCAAACACCCCTACGCCCAACTGCCAGGCATCGCGGTCGGGAAAGCGCGCCGCGAAGCCGCTGGCGCGCACCGCATCGGCCACGGTGGCGTGCGCCGGCAAGGCCAGCATACATTGCCACACTGACTCGGCGGATTCGGCGTGGCATACGCATATCCGCAGCAGGCCAGGCTCATTCGCCATATACCGCCTGCGCCCGCTTGGTGAACGAATCGATGAAACTGCTGGCGATTCGGTTGAATACCGGCCCCACCACCATTTCGAGCGCGCGGTTGGAAAAGGCGTATTCCAGGGTGAACAGCACCTTGCAGGCGTCGTCGGCCAATGGCTGGAACTGCCAGTGCCCCACCAGCATCGAAAACGGCCCGTCGACCAATTCCAGGTCGATGCGCTCGGGATAGTCGTGCGTATTGCGGGTGGTGAAGCGCTGTTTCATGCCGGCGAAACTGATCAGTATCGAGGCCTGCATGCCGTTTTCGCTGCGCGACTGCACCTCGGTGCCGCCGCACCAGGGCATGAATTCGGGATACTTCTCTACGTCGGCCACCAGGTCGAACATCTGCGCGGCGCTATAGGGAACCAGAACGGATCGCTGTACTTTGTGCATCGGCTATCGCAAATGGCTAGAATGATCAGATTTTACCGGTAGCGCCGCTACCCCGGATTTCCTGCCTTTATGAGCATCATCGACAACCGCAAGGCCACGCACGACTATTTCATCGAAGACCGCTATGAAGCCGGCCTGGTTCTGCAAGGCTGGGAGGTCAAGGCGATCCGCGACAACCGCGTGCAGCTGAAGGAAAGCTACGTCATTGTGCGCGATGGCGAACTGTTCCTGCTGGGCATGCACGTCAGCCCGCTGCCCACGGCTTCGACCCACATCCACCCCGACGCCATGCGTACCCGCAAGCTGCTGCTCAAGGCCGAGGAAATCAGCAAGCTGATCGGCAAGGTCGAGCAACGCGGCTACACGCTGGTGCCGCTGAACCTGCACTACAAGAACGGCCGCATCAAGCTCGATTTTGCGCTGGGCCGCGGCAAGAAGCTGTTTGACAAGCGCGACACGGCCCGCGACAAAGACTGGCAGCGCGAGAAAGAGCGCATGATGAAGCACGACACGCGCACCTCGCGCAAAGACGACTGACGTTGCGTCGCCTTCACGTAACAAAAACAGGTGTGGCTCGATCAGGGACGCCGCGGAGCCGGCTTTGCCGGGCCGCCAGCGTCGCCCCCTTGAGGGGGGAGCGCGTCAGCGCTTCGGGGGTGGGTCTCACTTGCTAGTCTTTACTATGGCCATGGCCGAGGCAATCAGGCCGCCTACATCCGACAGGTTCGACGGCAGGATCAGCGTATTGCCTTCCTTGGCAACATTGCCAAAGGCTTCCACGTACCGTTCGGCCACCTTCAGGTTCACCGCCTCCATGCCGCCCGGCTGGCGCACGGCTTCGCCCACTTGCGTGATGGCCTTGGCCGTGGCTTCGGCAATGGCCAGCACGGCGGCGGCCTCGCCCTGCGCCTGGTTGATCTGTGCCTGTTTCTCGCCCTCGGAACGTGCGATGGCGGCCTCTCGTTCACCGGTGGCGATATTGATCTGTTCCTGGCGGCGGCCTTCCGACGCGGCAATCAGGGCCCGCTTTTCGCGTTCGGCGGTGATCTGCGCCTGCATGGACCTGAGGATCTCGTTGGGCGGCGTCAGGTCTTTGATTTCGTAGCGCAGTACTTTCACGCCCCAGTTCAGCGCGGCCTCGTCCAGCGAAGCCACGACCGTGCTGTTGATGATGTCGCGCTCTTCGAAAGTGCGGTCGAGCTCCATCTTGCCTATTACCGACCGCAGCGTGGTCTGCGACAACTGCGTGATGGCTGAAATGTAGTTCGACGAGCCGTACGAGGCCCGCATCGCGTCAGTCACCTGGAAATAGAG
>DASPIV010000297.1:0-2335 GCA_035628955.1 Bordetella sp. | reverse complement strand
CTGGAACGCCTGGGCCAGCCCGAAGATATCGCCAACACGGTGGCGTTCCTGGCCGGCCCGGATGGCGCCTGGATCAACGGCCAGACTTTGCGCGCCAACGGCGGCATTATCTGATTGCCGGGCCGGCCCAGGTTGTTGCCTTGCATGACCAGGCCCAGCACGATCGGTGTCAGGCTGGCTGCCGGCGCCACCAGCGGCACGGCCGCCCATACCGCCAGCACAGCGAACAGGGCCAGCGCACAGCTGGCCCACCAGATGGATCGCCAGCCATCGAGGAAATCTACCTGGCCCACCGGATGGATGCCCCGCTGGGGCCCGCCGCGCGCAGCCTGGCGGCCACGCTGAAGCGCCTGTGCGCGTGCTGAATCAGCTTTCGGTTTTGGGAATCATGGCGGCCTGGCCGCGCACCGCGCCGTGCGCGTCGCGCAATTGCCAGACCGTGGCGTCGGCGATCCAGAAGTGGCGCTGATGCCTGGTGATGCGTTCACCCCGGTAGTCCGATACGTAGCCATCGCGCGTGACGCGCTGCAGGAAGCGTTCGCGCTCGCCTTGCTGGGGGGCCGCGGCGGACAGGCGCGATGGCAGGGCGGTCAGTTCCGTCCAATCGTATTCGAACAGAGCCTGCGCTCGCCGGTTGCCGTAGATGAACACGGGGTCTGGCGCCGTGTCGTGGGCCAGCAGGCCGAACGGCGCATCGTGGTAGAGCCAGTGGGCGGCGGATTCGGGCGGCAGGCCGGCGGGTATCAAGGGCTGCCCCACCAGGCGCAGGTAGCTGTCGGCCAGCAGCTGGGCAAAGGCCGGATCGTTGCGTAAGTCCATGCGCGCATTTTGCTCAGGTCTGCGCATGGGCGCAAACCGGCCGCCAGGCCCGAGCTGTCGGTACGCTGAATGCGGCAAGGGCGCGTCGCTTGGCGCGGCACGAGAAACTGTCTAGTATCGGAGCCTGCTGAGCCGTACATCAATAAACAGGCAACAGGCCGATACCCGCCTTGGGTGCCGCGCCCCTTCGGAGACCTTCATGCAACGCATCAAACAAGTTCTTGCTTCACTGGTCGTGGCCGCGCTGCCGTGGGCGGCGGGCGCCGCGCCCGCCAAGGTCATGGCGCCGGGCGGCCCCGGCGGCGGCTACGACGCAGCGGCGCGCGTGCCGCTGCAGGTCATGCAGGAAGCCGGCATCTTCACCGACGGCTTCCAGGTCACCAACAAGGGCGGGGCGGGCGGCACCATCGGCTTGGCCGAGTTCATCAATACCAGCAAGAACGACGACAACGCCATCATGTCGATGGGCGCCATCCTGGTCGGCGGCATCATCCTGAACAAATCGCCGGTCTCGCTCGACACGGTCACACCGCTGGTGCGCCTGACCGATGACGCCGACGTGCTGGCCGTGCCGATGGACTCACCCATCAAGACCGTTGACGACGTAATCGCCGCGCTGCGCAAGAACCCCGGCGCCTTGCCCATCGGCGGCGGCTCGGTGGGCGGCGTCGACCAAGTGGCGGCGGGGCTGATCGCCAAGGCGGCCGGCGTCGAGCCCAGCAAGCTGAACTACATTCCCTATCCCAGCGGGGCCGAACTGGTGCCGCTGCTGGTCAGCGGCCAGCTCAAGCTGGCGTTGTCGGGCCTGTCCGAATTCAAGCCCTATGCCGACCAGAAGCGCCTGCGCATCATCGCGGTCACCTCCGCCGAGCGCCTGCCGGGCGTGGATGCCCCCACACTGAAAGAGTCCGGCGTGGACGTGGTCATCGGCAACTGGCGCGGCATCATCGGCGCGCCCGGCATGACCAAGGAAGGGCGCCAGATGTGGCTGGACCGCTTCCAGAAGCTGCATGCTTCGCCGCAATGGAAGAAAAAACTGGCCGACCAGGGATGGTCCGACGCGTATCTGGCGGGCGACGATTTCGGCAAGTTCCTGGACGAAGAAAAAGTCCGCCAGGAACAGGTGCTGAAGGACCTGGGCCTGGTCAAGTAACCGCCGGCCATAGGAGACCGCCATGTCCGCAATATCGCAGCCCCGCCGTCCATGGTGGCTGGGCCTGGCCGTGATCGCCATCGGCGCGGTCTGCCTGCAGCAGGCATACGGGTTGCCCAGGGCAAGTGGTTATGCGGGCGTGGGGCCCGCCGACTTCGTCATGCTGGTGGGCGCGGTACTGATAGTGCTGGGCCTGGTCTTGCTGGCGCAGATCGCGCGCGGCGATTCCTTCGACCCGCAAGAAGCCGAAAGCGCCGAAGCGGGTGCGCGGCCGTCGCGCAAGGCATTCGCCTTTGCGGCGGCGGGCGCGGCCATCCCCTTGCTGACCATGCGGCCGCTGGGTTTTCCCTTGACGGCCATGCT
>DASPIV010000296.1:0-7159 GCA_035628955.1 Bordetella sp. | reverse complement strand
TCGACATCCTGAACAATAACGTCGGGATCGTCAGCGTGGGCGGCGTGGTGCAGGTCGAAGAAAGCGAGTGGGACCGCGTATATGCCATCAACCTCAAGAGCTGCTTCCTGGCCATGAAACAGTTCATTCCGGCCATGCGCGTACAGGGCGGCGGGTCCATCATCAATATCTCGTCGGTGGCGTCGCTGCGCTATACCGGCGTGCCGTACGTCACCTATTCCACCACGAAGGCGGCCATCAACCACCTGACACGAACGACCGCGGTGGAATATGCCAAGGACAAGGTGCGTATCAATGCCATCCTGCCCGGCCTGATGAAAACGCCCATGGTCGAGAGCGCCGCCGATCTGGCGGCGGAATACGCGGGCGGCGATGTGGAAGGCATGTGGCGCGAGCGCGACGGCCAGGTTCCCATGGGGCACATGGGCGATGCCTGGGACGTCGCGCATGCCGCGTTGTATCTGGCCTCGGATGAGTCTAGGTATGTCACCGGCATCGAACTGGTGGTCGATGGCGGAATCACACTCAAGTACTGAGCCGCGGTCAGGCTTCTTTTTGCGGCATCTCGATCTTGACCTCGAGCACTTCCAGGGTGTCCTGGCGCTCCAGGTGCACCTTGATGTCGTCGGGGTTGATATTCACATACTTGGAAATGACGGCCACCAGTTCTTGCTGCAACTGAGGCAAGTAATCGGGCGACGCGCCGCGGCCCGAACGTTCATGCGCCAGGATGATTTGCAGACGCTCCTTGGCGACGACCGCCGAGGTTTTCTTCTGGCCGAGCAGAAACGACAGGAAGGACATTGCTTACTTCCCTCCGAACAAGCGTTTGAGCAGGCTGGGCTTCTCGTAGTCGGCGAATCGCAGCGGCTTTTCTTCACCCAGGTAGCGGGCCACGACGTCTTTGTAGGCCTCGGACACGTCAGTGTCGCGCAGATGGATGGCCGGCAAGCCCTGGTTGGAGGCTTGCAGCACCGATTCCGACTCGGGAATCACGCCGATCAGCTTGATGCGAAGAATATCTTCGATATCGGTGAGCGACAGCATTTCGCCGTCATTGACGCGCTTCGGGTTGTAGCGCGTCAGCAGCAGGAATTCCTTGACGGGCTCGTCGGCCTCGATGGCGCGGCGCGACTTGGCCGCCAGAATGCCCAGTATGCGGTCGGAATCGCGTACCGATGAGACTTCGGGATTGGTGACCACCAGGGCGTCGTCGGCGAAATAGGCGGCCATCAGGGCGCCAGTTTCAATGCCGGCCGGCGAATCGCAGACGATATAGTCGAAGCCCATTTCCTTCAGGTCTTCGAGGACCTTGCCCACGCCTTCCTGGGTCAGGGCGTCTTTGTCGCGGGTCTGGGACGCGGGCAAGATGAACAGGTTCTCGAGCTGCTTGTCCTTGATCAGTGCCTGCTTCAGCGAGGCTTCGCCCTGGATCACATTGACGAAGTCATAGACGACGCGGCGTTCGCAGCCCATGATGAGATCCAGGTTGCGCAGGCCGACGTCAAAGTCGATGACGGCAGTCTTGTGGCCGCGCATGGCCAGGCCGGCAGAAAAGCTGGCGCTGCTGGTTGTCTTGCCAACCCCGCCCTTGCCGGAAGTCACCACAACTATACGTGTCATGACCATTTAACCCTTATATTCGAATAAATCGCGTTATCGTAAAGCAAAAAGCCCATGTAAGGCTTCTTACAAGATGTAGACATACTGCCGGCGCGCAGGCCCCGGCCTACTTTCTCAAGGCTTCGATGCGCAGCGTCTCGCCATCCAGGTGCACCAGCGCGGGCTGGTTGTGCAGCGACTTGTCGAGCTTGTCTTCCACCACCCGGTAAACCCCGGCCACCGCCAGCAGTTCGGCATCGAGCTGGGTGGTGAAAATGCGCGCCGAGGTATCGCCGCGCGCACCGGCCATGGCCTTGCCCCGCAGGGGGCCATAGACGTGCACATTGCCGTCGGCAATCACTTCGGCCCCCTGGCTGACCATACCGATGACCACCAGGTCGGTATGGCGCGCGTATACGCGCTGGCCCGAGCGCAGCGGCTTGGTGATGACCAGGGCGGAAGGCGCAGCCACTGCCGCCGGTGCCGGCTCGGCCTCGGCGGGCTGGGCTGGCACGGCGGCCGGATCATCGGCCGGAGCATTGTCGTCGGCCGCCGGGGCGCCGGTTTCGAGCGCCGTGGCCGGCACGGCCGGCACCGGGGTGGCCACGTCGTTGGGCGGCGCGGTTTCAACCGTAGGCGCGGGACGCGCCGGAGGCGTCGACAATTCCACCGGTGCCAGGCCGGCGGCCTGGGCCGCCTGCAGGTTGGCGCCTTCGGCCACCACGCCGATGGGGGGCAGGTTATGGCCGCGCAGCGCCGCCAGCAGCGCGGGCCAGTCGATGGGGGCGTCGACCCGGCTGGCATCGATCACCACCGGTTCGTTCTCGAAGAAACTGCCGGCGTCGGCCATGCGCTGGTCCAGGCCGGCAGTCAGGCGGTCCAGGTCGGCGCTGTGCAAAACCACGCGTATGGCGTACAGCGTGGCGCTTTTAAAGTCCAGGGCTAGGGAATCAGTGGTCATGGTCGAACGGAAATCAGGCCGTGGCCCAGGAATCGCGCAGCGTGACGATGCGATTAAGCACCGGCGCCTGGGGCGTGGAGTCTTTGCTGTCGACGGTGAAATAGCCCAGCCGCTCGAACTGCCAGGTGGCGCCGGGTTCGGCCACCGTGCCAGGCTCGAGCCAGGCGTCGATGGTCTGGCGCGAATTGGGGTTCAGGCAGGCCAGGAAATCCTTGTCGCCGGCGTCGGGGTGCGGGTCGGAGAACAGGCGGTCGTACAGCTGCACCCGCGCCGGCACGGCATGCGCCGCGCTTACCCAGGTGATGTTGCCCTTGACCTTGACGCTGTCGGAGCCAGGCGTGCCGCTTCTGGTGTCGGGCAGGTATTCGGCCTGCACTTCGGTCACGCGGCCGGATTCGTCTTTGGTGAAGCCGGTGCAGCGCACCACGTAGCCATACTTCAGCCGTACCATGTTGCCCGGATACAGGCGGAAATACTTCTTGGGCGGCTCTTCGCGGAAGTCGTCGCGCTCGATCCAGAGCTCGCGCGAGAACGGGAAATTGCGCGAGCCGGCCTGCGGGTCGTGCGGGTTGCGCGGCGCGGAGCAGGTTTCTTCCTGGCCGGCGGGGTAGTTGGTGATGACGAGCTTGATGGGGTCGAGCACCGCCACCGAACGCGGCGTGCCGGGGTCCAGGTCGTCGCGCACGGCTTGTTCGAGCAGGCTGTAGTCGATGCGCGAATCGGACTTGGACACGGCCGTGCGGTCGCAGAACAGCCGGATGGCCGATGCCGTGTAGCCGCGGCGGCGCATGCCGAACAGGGTGGGCATGCGGGGATCGTCCCAGCCGTCGACGTGGCCTTCGCGCACCAGTTGCAGCAGCTTGCGCTTGCTGGTGACCACGTAGGTCAGGTTCAGGCGGGCGAATTCGTATTGGCGCGGCAGCGGCCGGGTCAGTTTGCCCAGATCGGCCAGGCGCGCCAGGATCCAGTCGTAGAACGGGCGCTGGTCTTCGAATTCCAGGGTGCAGATGCTGTGCGTGATGCCTTCCAGCGCGTCTTCGACCGGGTGCGCCCAGCTGTACATCGGGTAGATGCACCACTGGTTGCCGGTGCGGTGGTGCGTGGCATGGCGCACGCGATACATGACCGGGTCGCGCAGGTTGATGTTGGGCGAGGTCATGTCGATCTTGGCCCGCAGTACCAGGCTGCCGTCGGGATGCTTGCCCTCGCGCATCTCGGCCAGCAGCGCCAGCGACTCGGCGGCTGGCCGGTCGCGCCAGGGCGACGCCATGCCGGGCTCGGTCAGGGTGCCGCGATTGGCGCGGATCTGTTCGGCGGTTTGCTCGTCGACATAGGCGTGGCCCGCCTGCACCAGCGCCTGGGCGAACTCGTACATGAACCCGAAGTAATCGCTGGCGAAATACAGGTTGTCGTTGCCGTCGGCCTTCCAGTCGAAACCCAGCCAGTGCACGGCGTCGATGATGGCATCGACGTATTCCTGGTCTTCTTTTTCGGGGTTGGTGTCGTCAAAGCGCAGGTGACACACGCCGCCGTAGTCGCGCGCCAGCCCGAAATTCACGCATATGCTCTTGGCGTGGCCGATGTGCAGGTAGCCGTTCGGCTCGGGCGGGAAGCGCGTGCGGATGCGGGCCGGGTCGGCGGCGCCCTGCGACTGCATCGGCCCGGGCCCGGGGGCCCCGGCCCAGCGCTTGCCTTGGAAGCGGTCGGCCTGCAGGTCATCTTCGATGATGTTGCGCAGGAAATTGGTAGCGGCAGTCGGCGTCGGGGCGGTGGTCATGCTCGAGGAATAGGAAAAGGCAGCGGTAAAGCGTCAATTTTGCCACGTCCGCACCCCGGTGCCGTTGTAAACCCGTCCCCCATGTTCCGGAAACAGGCTCTACACTACCGGCCATTATGGATATTGTCCCCCTGCTGTTGGCCCGCATCCAGTTCACTGCCAGCCTGAGTTTCCTGGCATTGTTCATGGCCCTGGCGCTGGCCCTGTCCTGGCTGCTGCTGTTCTTCAAGCTGCGCGCGCACGGCACCGGCCTGCCCGGCTGGACGGCCGCGTACCGGTTCTGGGTGCGTATTTTCGCCTTGTCGTTCGTGCTGACCCTGGCCGCCGCACTGCCCGTGCTGATCCAGGTGGGCAGCCTGTGGCCCGGCCTGATGGACAAGATCGGCAACGTGGCCGGTCCGCTGATCGGCTTCGGCGTGCTGTCGGTGTTCATCCTGAAGTCCTGTTTCCTGGGGGTGATGCTGTTCGGGCAGCGGCGGGTGTCCGACCGCGCCCACACCCTGGCCGTCTTCATGGTGGCGGTGGGGCAGGCGGTGGCGCTGTTCTGGGTGCTGGCCCTGCAGTCATGGGTACAGACGCCGGCCGGCGCCACCCTGATCGACGCCCGTTACCAGGTCTATGACTGGAACGCCGTCATTTTCAACCCGTCGTTGGGCTGGAACCTGGGCCTGATGGCGCTGTGGTCGGCCTTGGCGGCCGCCTTCCTGATACTGGGTGTGACGGCGTTGCAGGCCCTGCGGCGCCCGCTCGACGAGGGCGAGCGCTGCGCCTTCAAGACGGCCCTGGTGGTGGCGGTGGCGGCTTCGCTGCTGCAGGCGCCCGTGCTGGACGGTGCTGGCCGGATCATGGCCGAACACCAGCCCGCCAAGGCCGCCGCCGCCGCGGGCTACTGGCATAGCGGCGCCGAACCTGGCTGGACCCTGTTAGGCTGGCCCGACGCACGTGCCCAGGCCACCCGTGCCCCGCTGAGCTTGCCGGACGCGGGCGGTGCCTGGCTGGGCCGCGATGCGCAAGGTGTCTATCTGGGCCTGGACAAGTTCTCGGGCATGCAGCCGCCCGTCGCCCTGACGTTCTGGACCTTGCGCGTTGCACTGCTGCTGGGGCTGGCGATGCTGCTGGTATCGTGCACGACGCTGGTCCTGACCGCGCGGCGCGGCATGGATCCGTCGCAGCTGCCGCGCTGGTGGCTGCGCGTGATCGTCGGCACGCTGTACGCCGGCGGCCTGGCCGTGCTGGCGGGCGGCGTGTTCGCGCTGGTGGGCATGCAGCCTTATGCCGTCAATGCCACCATCACCCAAACCGAAATCCTGGGTACCGCCGGCACTGCTACCCTGTCGGCCAGCCTGGCCGGGTACCTGATTCTGTATGCGCTGCTGCTGGCCGCGTTCAATGGCATGCTGTTTCACGCGGCCCGCTACGGCGTGGTCCCGGTGCGCAAACCCGGAGGATTGCCCCAATGATCGACATGCTGGCCGCATCGCTGGGTGTCAACGCCAACGACCCGACCTTCTGGATGCCGCTGGTGTTCATGGTTCTGTTGTTCCTGCTGATCGCGGGGGGCATCGTGCTCGACGGTTTCGACCTGGGCGTGGGCATGCTGCTGCCGCTGGCGCCGGCCGACGAGCGCGGCCGCATGATGACTCTGCTGAGCCCCTGGCGCGATGCCAACGAATTCTGGCCTTTCCTGGGTATCGGCTTGTTCGCCTCGGCGTTTCCGCTGGCCTGGGGCGCGGTGTTCGGCAAGCTTTATGGTCCGCTGGCCCTGATGGCGCTGGGCCTGGTGCTGCGCAGCGTGTCGTTCGAATTCCGTATCCGCGCCCGCGCCGAGCTCAAGCCGCGCTGGATCCTGGGCTTCTGGCTGGGGTCGCTGGCCACGGCGTTCGGGCAGGGCATGATATTGGGGCGTATTGCCACGGGCTACCAGACGGCGGCCGGCTATGGCTGGTTTGCGGTACTGATGGGGCTGTGCGCGGTGGCCGCCTACGTGCTGCTGGGCGCGGCCTGGCTGGTGATGCGCGTCGACGGCGACCTGCAGCGCCGCGCTGCGCGCTGGGGGCGCCACGCCATCCGCTGGACGGCGGTGGGCATGGTGGCCATCTCGGTGATGCTGGGCCTGGCGAACGCCGGCATTTTCTACAAATGGAGCAACCCGGGCGGGCTGGCCGTGGCTGTGCTGGTATGGGCCTTGATGCTGCTGTGCTTTTCCACCGCCGAAATGTGGTTGGCCCGCGTGCCGGGCCGGGGCGAAGCCAATAGCTGGCTGCCTTTCGTCCTGTGCGTGCTGTTGTACCTGCTGATGCTGGCTGGGCTGGCCTACAGCCTGTTCCCGTACCTGATCCTTGACGACATGACCCTGTGGGACGGCACGGCCTCGATCGGCTCGATGCGGCTGGTGCTGGCAGGCGCGGTGATCGGGGTGCCGGTGGTGCTGATTTCCAACCTGCTGGCCTACCGGTCGGTGTTCGGCAAAGACCGCCGCGCAGCGCCGTAAGGCCGCGAGGTGGAAAGCGCGTAGCGCTTCGGGGGGGGCGCTTCAGGCACCGCCATTTCCCCCCGCCGCCAGCGGCAGCACGATCCGCACCAGCAGGCCGCCGCCTTCGGCTTGCAGCAGCGCCAGCGTGCCGCCGTGCGCCCGCGCAATGGCCTCGGCCAGGGCCAGGCCCAGGCCCACGTTGCCGGTACGGGTGCGGGCATCGTCCAGCCGCGCGAACGGGCGCAGTGCCTCGTTGCGACGGTCGGCGGCAATACCCGGGCCGTGGTCGGCGATTTCGAGCACGGCCTGGTCATCAGCGCGGTGCAGCCGGATATCCACCGGCGGT
>DASPIV010000295.1:0-4420 GCA_035628955.1 Bordetella sp. | reverse complement strand
GCACGACGGCCCGCCCACCGAACTGCTGTCGAACCCGCCCAGCCAGCGCCTGCGCGATTTTCTGCAGCACGTGGCCTGAGCACGATCCAGACCGTGCCCCAGGTGCCTGGTACCCGCATAGGGTGCCAGGCACTTTTTCATTCAGGCTGGCAACTGGCGAGGCGCTGCCGGCCTTGCTCGCGCATGTTGTACCAATTGGCTATATTTGGGCCTGAAAAAGGCTTGCCATGCAAGCCATACGGTTCTAGAGTGGGCCAGCCTGGCCAAGAAAAAGGGCGGCTTCTATGGCAAGCGGGCACGGTGGTGCCTGTCTGCCCGGTTATAGAAATATACGGTCCAATTGGTTCAATATCGTGGGCCGGCCGGGGCTTCCCGCATAGCCGCGCGCCGCCGCCCGCACACTCGAGGAGGGCTGGAGACATGGTTTTTCCCGCAATCAAATGGTGGTGTGGCGCCGCGCTGAGTCTGGCGGCCTGCTGGGCCCAGGCGCAGTATCCCGATCGGCCCATCACCATGATCGTGCCGTTTCCTCCTGGGGGCGTGGCCGATACGGTGGCCCGGCCGGTGGCCGAGGCGCTGTCGCATCAACTGGGCCAGAGCGTGGTCATCGAAAACAAGGCGGGGGCGGGCGGTTCGGTGGGCATCGGCCAGGCCGCCCGTGCCGCGCCCGATGGCTACACCGTGCTGATGAGCCTGTCGTCGATCTCGATCCTGCCCGAAGCCGATCGCATCCTGGGCCGCAAGGCGGCATTCCAGCTCGACCAGTTTGTGCCCATTGCCCGCGTCACGGCCGACCCCACGGTCTTGATCGTGCGCGCCGATTCGCCCTGGCAGACGCTGCAGGATTTCGTGGCCGAGGCCAGGCGCCGGCCCGGGGCTCTGAACTATGGCAGTTCGGGCATCTATGGCTCGATGCATGTGCCGATGGAAATGCTGAAGGGCGCCGCCGATATCGACGTGACGCATGTGCCGTTCACTGGGGCCGGCCCGGCCGTGGCAGCCTTGCTGGGAGGGCAGGTGGATGCCATATCCAGCGGGCCTTCCAGCGTCGTGCAGCATATCCAGGCCGGCAAGCTGCGCGCCCTGGCCCATTGGGGCGACAGCCAGCTGGCCGCGCTGCCGCAGGTGCCCACGCTGGCGTCGCTGGGCTACGACGTCAAGTTCGTGCAGTGGTCCGGCCTGTTCGTGCCGGCCGGTACGCCGGCGGCGGTGGTGGACCGCCTGCGCGAAGCATCGCGCAAGGCGCTCAACGACCCCAAGGTGCAGCAGACCATCCTGGGCGCGGGCAGTCCGGTGCAATACCTGGACGCGCCCGAGTTCGCCGCCTATTGGAAAACCGACGCGCAGGCCATGGCGAAGGCGGTGCAGCGCATCGGCAAGGTCGAGTAGGCATAGGCCCCGCCCGCGGCGCGCGCTTATGCGCTTGTGCCGATCTCCCAGTCCCGCAGGACTTCATCCAGCGTCTGCGGGCTGGGCGCGCGGGGCGGGGATGGCATGGCCGTGCCGCTGCGGCTGAAGCGCGGCGCGGGGGCGGGCTCCACCACGCCATCGATGTCCACGAAGGTCTGGCGGGCCCGCAGGTGCGGATGCCGGGGCGCCTCGTCCAGCGATAGCACCGGCGCATAGCAGACGTCCAGGTGCGCCAGGGCGTCGCACCATGCCTGCCGGGGACGCTGGCGGAAAATACCCGCCAGGGTGGTGCGCAGCCGGGGCCACGTCGCGGGGCGGGTGTGGTCACCCAACTGCTCGATTTCTGCCATGCCCAGGCCCAGCGCTCGCAGCAGATTATGGTGAAACCGCGCTTCGATCGGGCCGATGGAAATCCATGCCCCGTCGCTGCACTGGTAGACATCGTAGAACGGAGCACCCGAATCCAGGATGTTCGTGCCGCGCTGCGGCTGCCAGCAACCCGCCGCCGCCAGTCCGAAGAAGGTGGTGGCCATGTGCGCCACGCCATCGACAATGGCGGCATCCACTACTTGCCCCTGGCCCGATGTACGCGCTTCCAGCATGGCTGCCAATACGCCTACGGCCAGGTAGAGCGCGCCGCCGGCAAAGTCGCCGACCAGGGCCAGCGGCACGGTGGGCGGTTGGCCATGCCGGCCGATCGCATCCAGAATGCCGGTGATCGATATGTAGTTGATGTCGTGGCCGGCCACCGGCGCCAGCGGCCCCTGCTGGCCCCAGCCGGTGACGCGGCCATATACCAGCTTCGGATTGCGTGCCAGGCAGGTATCCGGCCCCAGGCCCAGGCGTTCGGTAACGCCGGGACGGAATCCTTCGATCAGGGCATCCGCCCGTTCCACCAGCTTGAGCACCAATTCGATGGCATCGGGCTGCTTCAGATCCAGGGCAATGGGAACACGGCTGCGCAGCAGCAGGTTGTAGCGCAGTTCGCGCTGTACACCCAGGTCGACCGGTTCGGTGCGTTCGATGCGCAGCACCGTGGCGCCCAGGTCGGCCAGCAGCATGGCGGCCATGGGCCCGGGCCCTATGCCGGCCAGTTCAATGATGCGCAGGCCCGCCAAGGGGCCGCGCGGGGAAGAAGGTCGATCGGGCATCATGTCGGCGGGCTCCGGTTCAGTCGCGTTCGATGGCCATGGCGGTTGCTTCGCCACCGCCCAGGCACAGGCAGGCCACGCCGCGCCGCAAGCCATGGCGCTCCAGCGCATGCAGCAATGTCACCACGATGCGCGCCCCGGTCGCGCCCACCGGATGGCCCATGGCGCAAGCGCCGCCGTGCACATTGACTTGCTCCGGCGGCAGCGACAATTCGCGCAACGCGATCAGCGCCACCACGGCAAAGGCTTCGTTGATCTCGAACAGGTCGACCTGGCCGCGCGACCAGCCGACCTGGTCCAACAGCCGTGTGATCGCCAGGACAGGCGCCTGGGGAAAGCGGCCCGGCGCCAGCGCCGCGGTGGCATGGCCGACAATGCGCGCCCGCGGGGCCACCCCCATGCGTTCGGCCTGGGATGCCAGGCTCAGTACCATGGCCGCGGCACCATCCGAAATCGATGAGGCATTGCCCGCGGTGACGGTTCCGTCCGGGTTGAACACGGGTTTCAGCCTGGGCAGTTTTTCGGCCTTGCACAAGGCTGGAGTTTCATCGTCGGTGATGGGCGCGGCGGCCGCGCTGGCCGCCGCTTCATGGCTGCGGGGCAGGGCTGCGATCTCGGCCGCGAAGGCTCCTTCGGCGACTGCGCGCTGCGCGCGCTCGATGCTGCGGGCGGCGTAGCCATCCTGGTCGGCGCGGCTGAACCCCAGTTCGCGCGCCGCCAGATCCGCGTAATGCCCCATCAGGTGGCCCTCGTAGGCGTCCTGCAAGCCGTCGCGGTACAGGTGGTCGAGCAGTTCTCCGTTGCCCAGGCGGTAGCCTTGCCGGCCGCGCGGGATCAGATGCGGGGCGTTGCTCATCGACTCCATGCCGCCGGCCAGCATCAGTTGGGCCGACCCGGCGCGCAGCATGTCGTGCGCCAGCATGGCCGCCTTCATGCCCGAACCGCACATCTTGCTCAGGGTCGTGGCTTGTACGCTGGCGGGCAGGCCGGCGCCCAGCACCGCCTGGCGCGCGGGCGCCTGCCCCAGGTTGGCGAACAGGCAGCATCCCATGAAGGCCTCTTGCGGCGTATGCGGCGCGATGCCGGCCTGGCCGACGGCGGCGCGCAACGCGTGTGCTCCCAGTGCCGTCGCGGGGTAGCCCGACAGGGCGCCCTGGAAGGCGCCGATAGGAGTGCGCTGCGCGCCAAGAATGACGACAGGATCCAGAGAGGGTTTCATGTGCGGTGTCCTGGAAAGAAAACAGAGGCGGGCATCAGGCGGGCACCGCAGCGTCGCGCACGAAGTCCAGCATGGGGCGCGGCGGCCCGGCCAGCACACTGGCGCCGATGCTTGCGGCACAGTGCTGCTCCGACGCGCCGGTGGCGCGCCATTCGCGCAGGCGGGTGGTGTGCAGGCCCAGGGTCAATTCATCGGTGACGCCGATGGCGCCATGGACGGCATGGGCAATGGCGCAGACGGTGGGTACGGCTTCGCAGGCGCGCAGACGCGCAATCGCCGCCCGTGTCGGGTCGGGGTGGTATGTCGTGGCGGCGCATCCCAGGCGGGCCGCCATGGCTACCGAGGCGACTTGTTCCGCCAATACACTGATGTCCTGCTGTACCGCCTGGAATCGGCCCAGCAGCTTGCCGAACTGGCTGCGCTCTTGCGCATAGGCGATCGTCTGGCGCAACACGGCCTGCATCGCACCGGCCATCTCGGCGCTGCGCACCGCGTTGGTCCATGCCACGGCGCCGGCCGGCCCGACCGCGAACTGGGCGATTGCCGCGTCGCCGGTCGGCCAGGATGGGCTGCCGGAATTGCCGCGGTAGGTGCCCGCCGTGATCTGCGCGGCGGCGGCCGGCATCAGCAACCACTTATC
>DASPIV010000294.1:0-15440 GCA_035628955.1 Bordetella sp. | reverse complement strand
TGCACGCTGCGCACCGGGCGCGGCTGGCTCATCAGCATGATTTCGTTGGCCCGCACGGCGAAGATCTGCGCGTTGACTTCGCTGGCGGCGTCGCTGGCCAGGAACACCGCCAGCGGGGCCACTTTGCCGGCTTCCATTTTTTTCAGCTTCTCGACCCGCGCTTTTTCTGCATCGGTCTCGGCGGGAATGGAGCTGGTCATGCGGCTCCAGGCGAACGGCGCGATGCAGTTCGAGCGCACATGGTAGCGCGCCATATCCAGCGCAATGGATTTCGACAAGGCCACGATGCCCAGTTTGGCGGCCGAGTAATTGGCCTGGCCGAAGTTGCCGATCAGGCCCGAGGTGGACGTCATGTGCACGAAGGCGCCCGATTCCTGCTCGCGGAAATACGGGGCGGCCGCGCGGCTCATGAAGAAGGTTCCATTCAGGTGCACGTCGAGTACCTGGCGCCATTCCTGCTCGCTCATTTTGTGGAACACGCGGTCGCGCAGATTGCCTGCGTTGTTCACTACGGCGTCGATGCGGCCAAAGGCGTCGACGGCGGTCTTGATGATGTGGTGCGCGCCTTCGTAGCTGGCCACGCTGTCGGTGCTGGCGCAGGCCTGGCCTCCGGCGGCCAGGATTTCCTGCACCACCGATTGTGCCGGGCCGTCGCCGCCGCCTTCGCCCTGCAGCGAGACGCCGATGTCGTTGACCACGACTTTGGCGCCGGCCGCCGCCATCGCCAGCGCGACACCGCGCCCGATGCCGCCACCGGCGCCTGTCACGACCACTACTTTTCCTGCCACGATACCGCTCATGATCCACCTCCATAGGGGACGCGCTGCCCCGACTCTCTGCATGGTAGATTCCAGGGCAGGGCAGCGGAATTCAAAATTAAAGACCCCCCCCTTTTGCGTGGCAGAACATGAGACACGATCTGACCGACCTGCGCTTGTTCGTGAACGTAGGAGAAACCCTGAACCTGACCCGCGCGGCCGAGCGTACGTTCCTGTCGCTGCCCGCGGCCAGTGCCCGCATCAAGAACATGGAAGAGGCCTTCAAGGCGCGCCTGCTGGTGCGCCAGGCCACGGGCGTGGCCCTGACGCCGGCCGGCGAAGTGCTGCTCAAGCATGCCCACGCGGTGTTTCGGCAATTGGAATGCCTGAACGCCGACCTGCAGCCGTATTCCAGCGGCATCAAAGGCCGCTTGCGCCTGCTGGCCAATACCACCGCCACCAATTCGTTCCTGGCCGATGCCATGTCCACTTTCCTGGCCGGGAATCCCGATGTGGATATCGAACTCGAAGAAAAGATCTCTGGCGATATCGTGCTGGCCATCCGCGCCGGCGCCGCCGACCTGGGTATCGTGGCGGGCAATATCGATGTCGACGGGCTGGACGTGATGCCGTTGTTCCGAGACGAACTCGCTATCGTGACCTCGCTGGGCCACCCCTTGGCAAAGCTGGAATCGGTGCGCTTTGTGGACGTGATCGATGCCTACCAGTTCGTGGGCATCCACCCCAACAGCGCCATACAGACCTTCCTGGAAGATATCGCCTCGGGCCTGGGCAAGCGGCTGTGCCAGCGGGTGCACGTGGGTAGCTTCGAGGCAGTGTGCCGCATGGTCGAGGCGGGCGCCGGTATCGCGGTGGTGCCGCGCGCCTGCGCGGCGCGCTATAGCCGTCCGCAGGCCTTGCATGTGCTGCGCCTGCAAGACAACTGGGCGCAGCGCGACCGCCTGCTGTGCCGCCAGCGCGGCCGCGATTTGCCGCGTTTCGTGGAAGACTTCATCGGGCACGTACAGGCGGCTGCGCGCATGGCCTGAAACCAATGAATCTGGAGATTATCGCGACAGGTGTCTGGCTCCCGAAGGGTGCCTGACACCGGCCGAGCCCAGAGGCAATGGGCATCCTCGATATTTCCGCGCTGAACAGGGGGTTCGGCAAAAAAGAATCGGCAAGCCGGGGCCGGCGCGCAAATAATAGGTGCACCGCGCAAGGCAGTGCGCCTGTGGCGCGCCAATAAGAAACCGGAGACACACCTATGCACGATCCGCAACGCCGCCGCCTGATGGCGGCGCTGGGCGCAGCCTGGGCGGCCGCTTCCTTGCCTTTGCAGGCCCGCGCCGCCAAGTGGCCCGAACGCCCCGTCAACTTCATTGTGCCGTTCCCGCCAGGCGGTCCGGTGGATACTACCGCGCGCTTCACCACGCAGCCGCTCGGTGAAATATGGCAAACCCCCATCGTGGTGGACAACAAGGCAGGCGCGGGCGGTATCGTGGGTGCGCAGGCGGCGGCCAAGGCCGACCCCGACGGATATCATTACTTTTTCGCTTCGATCCATCACGCGGTGCTGCCCAGCCTGCGGGGCAATCTCAGCTACGACGTCACCAAGGATTTCGTGCCGGTGGGCATGGCGGCGGTGTTTCCCATCGTGCTGGTCGTGCACGAATCTCTGCCCGTGAAAACGGTGCCCGAACTGATCGCCTATGCAAAGCAGAACCCCGGCAAGCTGTCATTCGGATCGTCGGGCACGGGCGGCGGCACGCACCTGGCGGGCGAGCTTTTCAACAGCATGACCGGTACGCGCATCCAGCATGTGCCTTATCGCGGCAGCGCGCCCGCCATGCAGGACTTGCTGGGTGGGCAGGTGCAGGTGATGTTCGCCGACGGCCCTTCGGCCCGGCCCCATCTGGCGGGTGGCAAGATCCGTCCGCTGGGGGTGGGCAACCCCGAACGCTCGGCGCTGTTTCCGGGTATTCCCACTATTGCCGCGTCGGGCGTGCCGGGCTACGAGGCCTATTCCTGGAGCGGGCTGCTGGCGCCGGCGGGCACGCCGGCGGCTGTCGTCGAGCAGGTCAATGCCGACATGGTGCGGGTGCTAACCAACCCCGATACAGCCAAGAGCATGCTGGCGGCGGGTGCCGAGCCGAAGCCGGGCACGCCCCGGGAGTTCGCTGTCTTCCTGCAAGCCGAGATCGACAAGTGGAGCAAAGTGATCAAGGCCGCGGGCATCAAGCTGGAATAGGCGCGCGGACATCGGAAATATGGCCGGTGTCCAGGAAGCCAGGTGTCTGGCTCCGAAGGTGCCTGACACCGCTGTGTGCAAACATCCGGCTGCTATCGGTGTCTGACACCTTCGGAGTCAGACACCTGAAATATCCACGCTGGACTGGCCGCTGCCATCACATCCTCGCAAGGTTTGCCACGGCCTGCCGGGCTTCTTCGTACTCGCGCGCCAGCTGATCCACCAGCGCCTGGGTCGACAGCAGTTCCTGCGCGGCGCCCACGCCTTGCCCCGCGCTCCATATATCTTTCCAGGCCTTGGGCCGGGTGCGCTTGTCCAGGTTGACGGGGTTGGCCTCCATGTCGTCCAGCAAGGCCGGGTCCAGCCCGGCGGCGGCGATGCTGGGAGCCAGGTAATTAGCCGGCACGCCCGAGAAAAACGGCGTGTACAGCACGTCGTCGACACCGGCGCGCAGCACCATTTCGCGGTAGCGGTCGGGGGCCAGCGACTCGTGGGTGGCGATGAAGCGCGTGCCCATATAGGCGAAATCGCAGCCCAGGGCCTGGGCCGCCAGCACATCCTTGCCGTGGCTGATGCAGCCCGACAGCGCCAGCGGGCCGTCGTAGAACGCGCGTATCTCATTGACCAGGGCGATCGGGTTGATGGCGCCCGCATGGCCGCCCGCGCCGGCGGCCACCAGGACCAGGCCATCGACCCCGGCATCCAGCGCACGCCGCGCATGGCGTACGGTGGTGACGTCGTGGAACACCAGGCCGCCATACGGCCGCACTGCCTTGACGACGGCATCGGGCGCGTGCAGCGAGGTGACGACCAGCGGCACCCGGTGCGCCACGCATATGTCCAGGTCGCCCTGCCAGCGTGCATTGGTGGGATGCACGATCAGGTTCACGCCGTAGGGCGCCACCACGGCACCGGGATGGGCCTGGCGGTGTGCCGCCAGGCCTTCCTCGATACGCGTCAGCCAGTCGCCCAGCGCTTCCTGCGGCCGCGCATTCAGCGACGGAAAGGTGCCGACGATACCCGCCGCGCATTGGGCAATGACCAGATCGGGGCCCGACACCAGGAACATGGGCGCGCCGATCACGGGCAGGCGGGTCGTCGAACGCAGAAACTGCAGCGCGGGCATGGGCAGTGTGCTCCGTTCAGTTGGTCTGGATATTGGCCGACTTGATCACGTCGGCCCACATGGCGTATTCGCGGTCGATGCGCGCCTGCACGGCCTGGCCGTCGCCAGCGTCGACGGTGTAGCCGCCTTCGACCATGGCCTTGCGGAACGCCGGATCTTGCGAGACATCCGCCAGCGCCCTGGCCAGCCGCGCCTGGATCGGCTGCGGCAGCCGGGGGGCGCCATCAATGCATACCAGCCAACCACTTCGTAGTCTTTCAGGCCGGCCTCGATCATGGTGGGCACGTCGGGCAGTTCGGGGTTGCGCGTGCGCGAGGTCACTGCCAGGGCGCGGGCCTTGCCGCTCTTGATGAACGGAATGGCCGTGCTGGTGATGTCGAACATGAAGGTGATCTTGCCGCTTACCACGTCCATCATGGCAGGCGAGTTGCCGCGATAGGGCACATGCAGCATGGGTGCCTGGGCCTGCAGCTTCAGCAGTTCGGCCGATAAATGGTTCGAGGCCCCCACGCCCGCCGATCCGAAGCTGACCGCATCGGGGTGTGCCTTGGCATAGTCGAGCAGTTCGCTCACACTGCGGGCGGGAATCTGCGGGCCGATCAGCAGTACGTTGGTGTAGTCCACCACCATGCCGATGGGCGTGAAGTCCTTGCGCGGATCGAACAGCTTGCTGTTCTGCACCAGCGGCGAGATCGTCAGCGAGGGGCTGGCGGCAAAGCCCAGCAGATAGCCATCGGGCGCGGCCTTGGCGGTGGCGTCGGACGCGATCATGCCGCTGGCGCCGGCGCGGTTTTCCACCACTACCGTCTGGCCCAGCTTGTCGCCCAGGTACTTGGCGAACACGCGCGCGGTGGTATCCACCGGGCCGCCCGGGGCATAGCCTACCAGCAGGCGCAGCGGGCGGTCGGGGTACTGGGCGTCGGCCTGGGCGGTGGTGGCGGCGGTGGCCAGCAGCGCGACCAGGGCGCAGCCCCGCAACAATGATCTGATCTGCATGGGTAGTCTCCGTTGTTCTTAGGTGTGAGTGCTGCTTGCGGAAGGCGGGACGGTGTTGCAGGCAGTGTCCGGCGTGGCGGCAGAGTTGGCCATTCTTCATTGCCGAAGCAGGGGTTCCGCCGGGCGGTACGCTGGATGGGCCCGCTATGCGGCGGCGCGAGCACGGCGGCACGGCGCTTCGTTTGCACGAAACCCCCGCTTCCACAGAGGCAGATTGTCCTGGCGGCACGGCCGTGGCTAGATACGGCCTGAAGGAGACCGCACATGGACTTGAGCTGGACCCCGGAAGAACGGCGCTTCCGTGAAACCGTACGCGCGTTCGCGCAGGAAAAGCTGCCGCGGGATATACGCGACAAGGTATTGCGCCACCAGCGCCTGCAGCGCGACGACTACATCCGCTGGCATCGCATCCTGGACGACCAGGGCTGGGGTGCCCCCACGTGGCCCCAGGCCTTCGGGGGCACTGGCTGGAACGCCATCGAACGCCTGATCTTCGAGGTAGAGTGCTTCAAGGCCGGCGCGCCGCGCCTGCTGCCGTTCGGCCTGAGCATGATCGGCCCGGTACTGATGAAATACGGCAGCCCCGAGCAGCAGCAGCGGCTGCTGCCGCGCATCATCCGCGTGGACGACTGGTGGTGCCAGGGGTATTCCGAGCCGGGTTCGGGGTCTGACCTGGCTTCGCTGCAAACGCGCGCCGACCTCGACGGCGACCATTACGTGGTCAACGGCCAGAAAACCTGGACTACGCTGGCGCAGTACGCCAACCGGATGTTCTGCCTGGTGCGTACCGATCCCGGCGCCAAGGCGCAGCGCGGCATTTCGATGCTGCTGGTCGACATGCACACGCCCGGCGTCACGTTGCGGCCGATACGCACCCTGGACGGCGGGCACGACGTCAACGAGGTATGGCTGGAAAACGTGCGCGTGCCCGTGGCCGACCGGGTGGGCGAAGCCGGCCAGGGCTGGACCTACGCCAAATATCTGCTGGGCCATGAACGTACCGGCATCGCGGGGCTGGGCCATTGCCATCGCGAGCTGGGCATCCTGAAAGACCTGGCGGCCCGTACCCAGCTTCATGGCCGGCCCATTCTGCAGGACAGCCGCATGCGCGACCGCATCTCGCGCGTGGAGGTCGACATCATGGCGCTGGAAATGCTGTTGCTGCGCGTGGCGGCCGCGCGCGGCGACGCGCCGGGGCCCGAGGCATCGGTGCTGAAGATCCGCGGTTCGGAAATCCAGCAAGACCTGGCCATGCTGCAGATGGAAATCGCCGGCCCCGATGCCTGGCCCTACGACCCCGACTGGATGCAGGCGGACGCCGCTTTCCACGGCCCGGGGCCAGATCTGGCGGCCGCGGCCGGCGCCGGCTATGCCGACATGCGCAAGACCAGCATCTACGGCGGCACCACCGAGGTACAGAAGGGCATCATTGCCCGCATGATGCTGGGCCTGTAAGGCCCGCCACCGCAACGGAACACGATTATGGATTTCGCGTACACCGAAGAACAGCGCATGCTGGCCGACAGCCTGCGGCGCCTGGTGCAAGACCAATGGAGCTTCGCCGCGCGGCGGGCGCGCGGCACGCAGCCGAAGCCGGCCGCCTGGGCGCAATTGGCCGAACTGGGCGTGCTGGGCTTGAACATCGACGCCGGGCATGGCGGTTCTGGCCAGCCGCCGGCCAGCCTGTTGCCGGTGCACCTGGAACTGGGCCGTGGTCTGGTGTCCGAGCCGGTGATCCCCAGCGCCGTCATGAGCGCGACGCTGATCGCCGCCTGCGCCGACGCGGCTACGCAGCGGCAATGGCTGCCCGCGCTGGCCGGGGGCCAGGCCATGGTGTCACTGGCCTATCAAGAACCCGGCCGGCGCTACGACACCGAGCCCGAGCAGTGCCGGGTAAGGCCCGCGGCCGACCGCATTCTGGAGCTGTCGGGCACCAAGCACCTGGTGTGGCACGGCGCGGCGGCGCAGGCCTGGATCGTGTCGGCGCGCGATATCGACGACGAACCCTTGTTGCTGCTGGTGCCCGCCCAGGCGCAGGGCGTGACGCTGCTCGATACGCCCACGCTGGACCGCGCACGCTGCGCGCGCATCGATTTCGATCGAACGCCGCTGGACGCGCGGGCCATTCTGGCGCAAGGCCAGGCCGCCCGCGATGCCTTGTTCGCCGCGCTGCAGTGGGGCACCGCGGCCTTGTGCGCACATGCTGCGGGCGCCATGGAGCGCCTGCTGGAAATCACTATCGACCATCTGAAGACGCGGCGCCAGTTCGGCCAGCCCCTGGCGGCTTTCCAGGTGCTGCAGCACCGCATGGCCGACATGCTGGTGGCCAAGGAAATGGCCCTGTCCATGGCCTATGTGGCCGTTGCGGCGCTAAGCGAACCCGATGGCGCCCAGCGCCGCCGCATGCTGGCCGCCGCCAAGCTCGAAGCCGCGCGCGCGGGGCGCTTCGTGGCCCAGAGCGCCGTGCAATTGCATGGCGGCATGGGCATGACCGACGAGCTGGAGGTGGGCGATTACTTCAAGCGGCTGACCATGGCCGACCAGCTGCTGGGCGACAGTGCCGAGCAACTGGCTGTGCTCGAAGAGCTGGCGGAACTGCCATGACTCGCGCATACGAACAGATCGATTTCACGCTGCAGGACGGCGTGGGTGTGATTACCCTGAACCGTCCCGACCGCCTAAACAGCTTCACGGCAGCCATGCATGCGGAACTGGCCTGCGCGCTCGACACGCTGGAGTCTTGCGCCGGGCTGCGCGGCCTGGTGATTACCGGCGCCGGACGCGGCTTCTGCGCCGGCCAGGATCTGGGCGAACGCAAGCCGCTGCCGGCCGGCCAGCGCCGCGATCTGGGCGCGGGCCTGCGCGAATTCTACCGGCCGCTGGTGCTGCGCCTGCGCGCGCTGCCGGTGCCGGTGGTCTGCCTGGTCAACGGTGTGGCGGCGGGGGCGGGCGCCAGCGTGGTATTCGCCTGCGACGTGGTGTATGCGGTGGAATCGGCGCGCTTCGTCCAGGCGTTCAGCAAGATCGGCTTACTGCCCGACGCGGGCGGCACCTGGTTCCTGCCGCGTCTGGTGGGGTCGGCACGCGCCATGGGGGCAGCCCTGTTCGGCGATGCCATATCGGCGCGCCAGGCCGAGCAATGGGGGTTGATCTGGCGCTGTATCCCCGACGATGCGCTGGACGCCACCCGCACCCAGATCGTGGCCACGCTGGCCGGCGGGCCCACCCGCGCCTATGGCGCCGCCAAGCAGGCCCTGCAGGCCTCGGCCGGCAATACGCTGGAACAGCAGTTCGACCTGGAATGCGAACTGCAGCGGCAACTGGGCTACACCGACGACTACCTGGAGGGCATGCGCGCCTTTGGCGAAAAGCGGCCGCCGGCGTTCCAGGGCAAGTAGGGCGGCGCCGAAAGTGGATTCCGGGCTCTTGAACCCGGCCTTGTAGAAATACGAATTCACAAATCCGGGTCGGGCAGGCATTCTGGCGGCTGCAACATTGCCAAGGAACCCAACATGACGTCTTCCAACCCCGCGGCCTGGATCGGCCGCGGCGAGTCCGTGGCCGACAACCTGGACGCCGGCCACGCCGGGCGCATCGCCGCCACCCTGGGCGAACCCGCGCCGGCCGCCGGCGCGCCTTTGCCGCCACTGTGGCACTGGGCCTTCTTCATCACTCCGGTGGGCATGGAGGGCGTGGGCCTGGACGGTCATCCGGCCCGTGGCGGTTTTCTGCCGCCCGCCGACGACCGCAACCGCATGTGGGCCGGCGGCCGCGTAGCCTTCCATGCGCCGCTGCGCGTGGGCGTGCCGGCCGAACGCCGCTCTGTCGTGGCCGATGTGCGCGAGAAAACCGGCCGTACCGGCGCGCTGCTGTTCGTGACCGTGCGCCACGAATACCACCAGGATGGCGAGTTGGCCATCCAGGAAGAGCAAGACATCGTCTACCGCCAGCCTTCGCCGCCCAAGCTGGTGGGCAGCGAAGCGCCGCCCGCCCCGCAGTGGCGCCAGCCGGTCGATCCGTCGCCCGTGCTGCTGTTCCGCTATTCGGCGGTCACGTTCAATGGCCATCGCATCCACTACGACCACCCGTACGTCACGGGCACGGAAGGCTATCCGGGCCTGGTAGTGCATGGCCCCATGATCGCCACCCTGATGGTCGCGGCTTTCCGCGGCGCTCATCCGTCGGCGCGGCTCGAACACTTGTCATACCGCGGCCTGCGGCCGCTGATCGCGCCCAAGCCATTCGACGTGGCCGGCCGCATCGGCGAACCCGGCCTGGCCGACCTGTGGGCCGAACAAGACGGCACCCTGGCCCACCAGGCCCAACTGAGGTTTTCGACATGAGCCCGCCGGGCCGCCCCAAGGGCGAATACCGGAGTGCGGAGCACGAAGGCACAACAATGAGCCCGCCGGGCCGCCCCAAGGGCGAATACCGGAGTGCGGAGCACGAAGGCACATCAATGAACGCCACTATGCCCGTCCGTCCGCTGGACGGCATTACCGTCATCAGTCTCGAGCACGCCATCGCGGCGCCGTTCTGCACGCGCCAGCTTGCCGACATGGGTGCGCGCGTCATCAAGATCGAACGTCCCGGCGCGGGCGACTTCGCCCGTGGCTACGATGAACGCGTACGCGGCATGTCTTCGCACTTCGTCTGGACCAACCGCTCGAAAGAAAGCCTGACACTGGACCTGAAGCACCCCGAGGCCGCCCAGGTCATGCAGCGCCTGCTGGATTCGGCCGACGTGCTGGTGCAGAACCTGGCCCCCGGCGCCGCCGACCGCCTGGGCCTGTCGTTCGACACGCTGCACGCCAAGTATCCGCGCCTGATCGTCTGCGACATCTCGGGCTACGGCGAAGGCGGCCCTTACGAACGCAAGAAAGCCTACGATCTGCTCATCCAGAGCGAAAGCGGCTTTGTGTCGGTAACCGGCTCGGGACAAGAGCCGGCCAAGGCCGGATGCTCCATCTCCGACATCGCCGCCGGCATGTACGCCTATTCGGCCATCCTGAACGCATTGCTGCTGCGCCAACGCACCGGCGTGGGCAGCCGGCTCGACGTTTCCATGCTGGAAAGCATGGTCGAATGGATGGGCTACCCGATGTACTACGCCTTCGAGGGCGCCACGCCGCCCACGCGCGCGGGCGCGGCCCATGCCACCATTTATCCGTATGGCCCGTTCCCGGTGGGCGATGGGGCCACCATCATGCTGGGCTTGCAGAATGAACGCGAATGGCGCGTCTTCTGCGACCGCGTGCTGGGCCAGCCCGCGCTGGCCGACGATGAACGCTTCGCGTCCAATTCGCGCCGCGCCGCCAACCGCGACGCGCTGCGTGCCCTGATCGTGCAGGCCTTCGCCGGCCTGACCATCGACCAGGTGACCGAACGGCTGGAAACCGCCCAGATCGCCAATGCCCGCGTCAACGAAATGAAAGACGTCTGGACGCACCCCCAGTTGCAGGCACGCCAGCGCTGGCGCGACATCGACAGTCCGGCCGGCACACTGCCCGCACTGCTGCCGCCGGCCTCCAGCAGCGCCTTCACGCCGCGCATGGATCCCGTGCCGGCGGTGGGCGAAAACACCCATGCGGTGCTAGCATCGTTGGGGTACGCGCCCGACGACGTGGCGCGCTTGCGTGCCGCGGAGGTCGTGTAATGCAAACCGTAGTCCGTACCGCCCTGTTCGTGCCGGCCAGCCGGCCTGAACGCATTCCCAAGGCGCTCGCCAGCGGCGCCGATACGGTCATCGTCGACCTCGAAGACGCGGTCGAACACCTGGCCAAAGACAGTGCCCGCGAAGCACTATGCGACTTCCTGGGCACCAACCCCGGCGTGCGGCTGTGGGTACGGATCAACGACGCCTCTACCGCCTGGCACGACGACGACCTCAAGGCGTGCCGCAACTATCCGGGCGTGGCCGCCATCGTGCTGCCCAAGGCCGAAACCCAGGCGCACGTGCGGCACGCCGCGCAAACCGGCATCGGCATCGTGCCCATACTGGAAACCGCCGACGGCGTGCTCAATGCCGCCGAGATCGCCGCCACCCCCGGCGTGCAGCGGTTGGCCTTCGGCAGTCTCGATTACGGGCTCGACCTGGGCCTGGCCTCCGATTCCGATGGCGCGGGGGTGGTGCTGGACCATGCCCGGGTGCAGGTACTGCTGCGCAGCCGCTCGGCAGGGTTGCCGCCGGCGTTGGACGGCGTATTTCCTGGCGTGCAAGATACCAACGGCATGCGGGCGGCCGCCTGCCGGGCCCGCGACATGGGCTTTGGCGGCATGCTGTGCATACATCCTACCCAGGTAGCCATCATCCACCACGCCTTTGCGCCGCCGGCGGCCGATCTGGAATGGGCGCGCCGGGTAGTGACCGTGCATCGGGACAGCGGTGCGGGCACCTTCATGCTGGAAGGCAAGATGGTCGACGCACCCGTCATCGCGCGTGCCCGCCAGCTATTGCAGCGGGCCGGCGAACAGTCTTAGGTGGATATTGCCAAGCTATTGCCAGTGTCTGACTCCCCGCAGGGGTGTCAGAAATCTGGTAATCCGTACCTGCCACGGGACGCTTCAGTCGTTCAGGCTTTCGATCGGTTGGCCTGGCAACTGCAACAGCAGTGCGGCGATCGGCCCTTGCGGCAACACCAGGTCGGGGGCCAGTTCGTGCAGCGGCGCAAGCACGAAGGCGCGCTGGTGCATGCGCGGATGGGGCAGCGTCAGGCGCGGCGTAGCCATGGCGGTGTCGCCATATAGCAGCAGGTCCAGGTCTAGCGTACGCGGGGCGTTCCGGTACGGACGCAGGCGGCCGTGGCGGTGTTCCAGCGCCTGCAGCGCATCCAATAGCGCCAGCGGTGCCAGGGTGGTGTCGAGCGCCGCGACGGCGTTGACGAAGTCGGGCCCGGTGGCATCGACCGGCGCAGTGCGATAAAACCGGGAAGGCCGGCAGGCCAGGATGCCTGGCGTGGCGGCCAGTTCACGCAGCGCGGCGCGCAGCGTGGACGGCGCATTGCCCAGATTGGCGCCCAAGCCTACGTAGGCGCGCACGGGCGATGTCATTCGGCGTCGCGCGGCTCGGCCGTGCGGCGTGGGCGGCGGCGGCGCTTGCGCGGCGCGCTGGCTTCGGCCGGATCGCGTGGCAGGCGGGCCAATTCTTCGATCATGTCGGCGCGGACGGCATCGTCGCCATTGGCCAGGTCCATCCACCACTGGGCCAGCACGCTGTCGAACTCGCCGGCGGCGGCGCGCAGTTGCAGGAAATCGCAGGCGGCACGAAAGCGCGGCTGTTCGATCATGCGATAAATGGTCTTGCCCATGCGGCGCTCGAAGCGCGGCTGCATGAACCAGATCTCGCGCATGTCGGACGAGAACCGGCGTTGGATGGCCAGCTTCTCGGTTTGCTCGTCCAGCACTGAATCGGCCGCGCGCACCAGTGCCGGAACGCTGTGCTCGCCCTCGGCGCGCAGTTGCTTCCAGCGTGATTCCACTTGCTGCCACAGCAGCGCGGCAAACAGGAAGCTGGGGCTGATGCTCTTGCCGGCACGCACGCGCGAGTCGGTGCGTTCGAGCGCCAGTTCCACGAAATGTTCGCCGCCGGGCTGTTCCAGCACCACGTCCAGCAAGGGCAGCATGCCGTGGTGCAGGCCGTCGGCCCGCAATTGGCGCAGGCAGTCCATGGCGTGGCCGCAGGTCAGCAGCTTGAGCATTTCGTCGAACAGGCGCGAGGCCGGCACGTTTTCGATCAGCGCGGCCATGGTGCCGATGGGCTTGCGGGTATCCGGATCGATGCTGCCGTTCAGCTTGGCCGCGAAACGCACCGCGCGCAGCATGCGCACCGGATCTTCGCGGTAGCGCTGGACCGGGTCGCCGATGATGCGCACCTGGCGTTTCTTCAGGTCGGGCACGCCATGGTGGTAGTCGATGACTTCTTCGGTGTGCGGGTCGTAGTACAGCGCGTTCATGGTGAAATCGCGCCGCGCGGCGTCTTCTTCCTGGCTTCCGAACACGTTGTCGCGCAGGATGCGGCCGTGTTCGTCGGTTTCCTGGTCTTGCGAGGCAGGGGCGCGGAAGGTAGACGTCTCGATGATTTCCTGGCCGAACACGACGTGCACCAGCTGGAAGCGGCGGCCGATGATGCGGGCGCGGCGAAACAGCGGGCGGATCTGTTCGGGCGTGGCGTTGGTGGCCACGTCGAAATCCTTGGGTTCCAGGCCCACGATCAGGTCGCGCACCGCGCCGCCCACGATGTAGGCCTCGTAGCCGTGCTGGCGCAGTACTTCACATACCTTGATGGCATGGCGCGAGACGTTGCGCCGGTCGATGCCGTGCTTGTCGCGCGCAATGCGCTGGGGGCCCCGGATAGACGGCGTGAACAGCCGGCTGACGAATTTTTTTATGGTGTTGGTGATCATTTAGGATTTGGCATCTTCCATGTGTTCGAACAAGTCGAGCACCGGCCAGCCGCGCAGGCGCGCGATCTCGCGCAGCGACGGGCTGGGATTGGCCGCCACCGGCCGGCTGACGGCCTCGAGCAGCGGTACATCGTTGATCGAATCGCTATAAAAGAACGATTCGGAGAAATCCGCAAGCGTGAGCTCCATGCCGGCCAGCCACTGGCTCACGCGCACCACCTTGCCCTCCTTGAAACTGGGAGTGCCATGGATGCGGCCGGTATAGCGGCCGTTGCGGTATTCGGGGTCGGTGGCGATCAAGTGCGGCACGCCGAAGGCGCGCGCAATGGGCGCGGTGACGAAACTGTTGGTGGCGGTGACCAGGGCGCACAGGTCGCCGGCGGCAAGGTGCTGGTCTACCAGCCGCAGGGCTTGCGGTGTGATGTCGGGGCGCACGACCTGCGCCATGAACTCTTCGTGCCAGGCGGCCAACTCAAAGGGGGTATGCGCGGCCAGCAGGCCCAACATGAATTCGGCGGCCTGTTCGGCGGTGAGCTGGCCCTGGTTGTAGCGCACCATCAGGTCGTCGTTGCGGCGGCGCGCTTCGTCCGGGTCGCCCGCGCGTCCGGTGCGCGCCAGGAAGTCGGCCCACTGGTAGTCGCTGTCGAGCGGCAGCAGTGTGTGGTCCAGGTCGAACAGCGCGAGTCGTCGGGGTGTCATGGAGTCTGTGTGTCGGGGTCTGCCAGCATGGCACGCAGCAGCGGAATGGTAATGGGCCGGCCAGTGGCCAGGGAATAGCGGTCTAGCGCGTCGAGCAGGGCGGCAAGCTTGCGGATATCGCGTTCGCGATGCGTCAGCATCCACTGGATGACCTCGGGCGCCAGTTGCAGGCCGCGGTCGGCGGCTTGCGCCGCCAGCGCGGCAAGCTTGTCAGCGTCGGACAGGGGCTCCAGCCGGAAGACCAGGTCCCAGCCCAGGCGAGTGCGCAGGTCTTCGCGCAACGGCATGGACAGTGGGGCACGGTCGCCAGCGACTGCCAAGGCGAATGCGCGGCTCGTGGCCGCGCATTCGCGCCACCGATTGTACAAGGCGAACAGGCCGGCCTGCCGCGATTCGTCCATGCGGTGCACGTCGTCGACAGCCACCGCCGGCGGCATGGGAGCGGTCGAATCGGCGTCGGCCAACTGGCGCAAGACCTGCGCCCCTTGCGCGGCATCGATATAGACGGCGCCAGGGCGGGCGGCCAGCCCGCGCAGCACGTGGCTGCGCCCGCAGCCGGCGGCGCCCCACAAATACAGCGCGTGGCCTGGCGCCAGCGCGCGCGCGGCGGCCAGCGCTTCGCCGTTGGGGCCGGCGATATAGTTCTGCAGCGTGGGAGCGGGCGCGGGAAGTACGTCGAGCAGAAGCTGGCGATTCATGTGTGCAATCTAGGCATGGCGGGGTGGGGGCCCGGTGCAAAACCGGCTTCATGCGATGCCGGGCGCCCGGCATCGTAAAATTGCTGGCGCAGCACCCCGTAAACCCCGCAATTGTTACATACCCCACGGTTTTTCTCATGACTACTCAACCATCCGCCCCCCTGACGTACCGCGACGCCGGCGTCGACATCGACGCGGGCGACGCCCTGGTCGACCGCATCAAGCCTTTGGCGGCGCGCACCATGCGTCCGGGCGTGCTGGCCGGCATCGGCGGGTTCGGCGCCTTGTTCCAGGTGCCCGGGAAGTACCGCGAGCCTGTGCTGGTGTCGGGCACCGACGGCGTGGGCACCAAACTGCGCCTGGCGTTCGAATGGAACCGCCACGACACCGTGGGCGTCGACCTGGTCGCCATGAGCGTCAACGACATCCTGGTGCAGGGGGCCGAGCCGCTGTTCTTCCTGGACTATTTCGCTTGCGGCAAGCTGTCGGTGGACACGGCCGCGGCGGTGG
>DASPIV010000293.1:0-7054 GCA_035628955.1 Bordetella sp. | reverse complement strand
CGCGGATACTCGGTGGTGAAAAAGAAAATCGGCGGCGCATCGCTGGCAGAAGATTGTGAGCGTATCGAGGCGGTGCTGAAACTGCTGGGTCCCGGCCAGCGTCTGGCGGTGGATGCGAACGGCCGCTTCGATTTGAAGACGGCGGTGGAATACGCCAAGGCGCTGTCGCAGTACGACTTGTTCTGGTACGAAGAAGCGGGCGATCCGCTGGATTACGCCTTGCAGGCCGAGCTGGCCAGGCACTATGACAAGCCCATGGCCACAGGCGAGAACCTGTTCTCGATGCAGGACGCCCGCAACCTGATCCGCTACGGCGGCATGAGCCCCGACCGTGATTGGCTGCAGTTCGATTGCGCGCTTAGCTACGGCCTGGTGGAATACCTGCGCACGCTCGACATGCTGAAGGAAAATGGCTGGTCGGCCTCGCGCTGCATTCCGCACGGCGGCCACCAGATGTCACTGGCCATCGCGGCCGGCCTGGGCCTGGGCGGAAATGAGTCATACCCGGATTTATTCCAGCCTTATGGCGGCTTTCCGGATGGCGTGCAGGTGAAGGACAGCATTGTCACCTTGCCGGAACTGCCGGGCATCGGGTTCGAGGGCAAGGCCGACTTGTACGCCGAGATGAAGGCGCTGGCGGCGTAAAGCGCAGTCGCACCGGCTATGGGCATGGGCTCAGGTTCGGTGCAGATCTCGCAGAATACTCAGGAACAATTCTGCCCGATGGCTGAGCTGGCGGGTGGCTAACGTCACCGCGCAGCCTTTGTGGGCATACGCACGGCCGCCAGTTGCCAGCCGTAATCCGAAGCGGTCCTGCAGCAGTTCGCCGTAGTGGGTCGGTAGAAGTCCCTGGTAATAGCCCGTGGCAACCAGGGCGCCGATCGCGTCCAGGCCTCCTGCTTCGGGGCCGCGCTGGTAGCGGCCCGTTGCCAGGGCCTGTTCCACGTAGGGATGGGGGCGGTACACCAATGGCAAGCGTGCCTGCTCGGCGGCGCGCCGGACTCGACTCGACACATATATGCGATGGGTCTCTACGTAGAGAACCAGGTAATCGAAATCGCCGTCTTCGCGATACTTGCCGCGGATTGCGATGTCGATGCGCTCTGTACGCAGGGCCTGATCGAGTTCCGTGAAAGACATCACCAGAATCTCGGGCTGTACATTTGGCGCCTGCCGGTGCAGTTCGCTGAGCGCCTCTGGAAGCTTGCAGCCCGGATGCGTCAACGAGTGTTCGCCCATACCGATGGTCAGCGGTCCCGAAAGTACGCCGTGCACGGCGTCGACTTCCGGCCGGATGCGGCTCAGCGCGCGCAAGGCACTGGTAGCAAGGTTCAGCGCCACCATGCCCTCCGGTGTCAATCGGAATCCTCCCGGGCCACGTTCACATAAGCGCACGCCCAGGCGAGTCTCGACTTCGCGCACATGGCGGCTGATCGAAGCCTTGGACATCAGCAAACGCTGTTCTGCAGCAGCGAATCCGCCGGCTTGGGCAACGTGGCAGAACACGCGCAGCGCACGTAAGTCGCGTTCATCGAAATCCAGTTTGATCATGGCGTTGTAGTACTCAAAAGGTCTCGAATTTCAATACTAGCCTACCAAAAACATCATTTTTTGAATCTATCTTCGGCACTTAAAGTAATCACAGCAGCATTTCCCGCAACTCTTCCCGAGCCAGCAACCTGCCTACCATGCCTACGAAGCCACTTACTGTTCCTCCCAAAACGGGGCACAAGACCTTGCTCTATTCCGAACTCGTCACCGAGCTGGATGGATTGCAGGCCGATATCGCCATCCTGGGCATGCCTTTCGGCATGCCCTATACCCCGCAGGCGTTCAGTAATGACCAGACCCGCGCGCCGCAGGCGATCCGTGATGTCACCGACCGCATCGTCAGGGCTCCGGAACATTACGATTTCGACATCGATGGCCCGTTGCTGCAAGGCCGCTCGGATATACGCTTTGTCGATTGCGGAGATGTGCTGCCGGACCTCAACGTGCCGGGTGATCACTACCGCCGCTGTGAACAAGCGGTTCGCCATATTCTGCGGGGCGGCGGTCTGCCCATCGTGCTTGGGGGCGACCACGGCATCACCAATCCGGTTTTGCGCGCCTACGAAGAACTTGGCGAAACGGTCACGTTGGTGCACGTGGATGCGCACCTGGACTGGCGCGATGAAGTCAATGGCATACGCGATGGCTTGTCCAGCCCGATCCGGCGTGCGTCCGAACTACCCTACGTGGGCAAGATCGTGCAAATCGGCTTGCGGGCACAAGGCAGCGGACGCCCGGCCGATTACGAGGCCGCCAAGGCCTATGGCGCCGAGCTCATCACGGCTTACGAATTGCACGACGTCGGCATGCAGGCAGTGCTTGACCGCATTCCCGACGGCGGAAAGTATTACTTGTCTATCGACGCCGATGGCCTGGACGCCACGGTGATGCCGGCTATCGACGGTCCGGCCCCCGGCGGTGTGACTTTCGTGCAGGCGCGCAAGCTGATCCATGGGCTGGTGTCCAAGGGAAGGGTCGTGGGCATGGACATCGTCGAGATCCAGCCCTCCAAGGACACGCCCGCGCGGCTGACTTGTGTCACTGCCGGCCGGCTGATCGTCAATCTTGTCGGCAGCGCCATCCGCGCGGGCTATTTCGACCGTACCTGATCAACCTTCCCATTCTTGCCCTTCACAACGGACAGATTCAACATGGCCCATACCCGCATCCGCAAATTCAATACGCGCGACACCTATCCTGAGCAGAAGCTCGACAACGACCTGTGCCAGGCCGTCGTGGCACGGGGCACCACCGTCTTTCTGCGCGGCCAGATCGGCCAGAATCTCGACACGTCGGAATGCGTCGCCATGGGCGATCCGGCGGGGCAGGCCGAGCAGGCGATGAAGAACATCGATATGCTGCTTAAAGAGGCTGGCAGCCAGCTGGACCACATCTGCAAGCTGACGGTCTACATCACCGATCCCCGCTATCGCGAGGCGGTGTACGGTGTCGTGGGCAAGTGGCTAAAGGGTGTCCATCCGGTATCCACCGGTCTGGTGATCAGTGCTTTCGCACGTACAGAGTACTTGGTCGAGATAGACGCCACGGCCGTCATCCCGGACTGAAACAGACGCCGTTTTCGGACCAGGGCCGCAGAGCCCTGGCTTGATGTCATCCTCAAGGGGAACCCGGGGAGACCATTGCGGCAATACCTTGGCGTATCCGGGCAATGCAAGTGCCCCGTGCGTCAACCTTCAACGGTAGCGTTTTCGTAAGGGTTTGATATGCATATCAGAAAATGGATTCTCTGGGCTGTAAGCGTGTTGGGGTGTGCCGTAGCCGTATCGGCACAGGCCGCCGACGCACTCGACGATATTCTTGCGCGTGGCAGTATCCGCGTGGCGATACCGACGGACTATCCGCCATTCGGCTTTGTGGGACCCGACATGCAGCCGCAAGGGCTCGATGTAGACATGGCGCGGCTCATTGCAGAAAAATTGGGCGTAAAGGCCGAACTAGTACCGGTGACCGCGCCCAATCGCATTCCTTACCTGCAAACGGGCAAGACTGATCTGACAATCTCTTCGCTGGGCAAGACACCAGAGCGTGCGAAGGTCGTCGATTTCACCATCGCGTACTCCCCGTTCTTCGATGCAGTATTCGGCTCCAAGGCGAACACCGCCCGAACTTATGATGACTTGGCGGGCAAGGTAATCGCCGTCACGCGTGGCTCCATGCAGGACCAGGAGCTACAGGAACTGGCGCCCAAGGCCATCATCAAGCGCTACGAAGACAACAACAGCACGATTTCGGCGTTTCTGTCGGGGCAGACAGAGCTGTTCGCCAGCGGGACGCCGGTGGCCGCAACGCTCACCCAGCGCGACCCGGAACTGGATATGGAACTGAAGGTTGTACTGGCAAATGCACCTTGCTATATCGGCGTGCGCAAGGGCCAGCCCAAGCTCGTGGCGAAGATCAACGAGATCATCCGGCAGGCCAAGCGCGAGGGAAAAATCGACGAGCTGTCGCAGCGCTGGATGGGAGCGCCAGCCGGCGATTTGCCCGATTAGCTCGCCTTAACGAGAAGGCGCCAGTACGGTGCTGAAAAACCGCAGGCCGCGCCACGGCGCGCGCCCGCGGACAAGGGGATTCGCGTGGACCGTAACGCGTCGACTGCCAGCATGTGGTTGGCAAACTGGGTATGCGGGTTGTCGGAGACGGACGTGCCGGCCGCCGTCCGGCGCAAAGCCGTGGCTTGCATCCAGGATACGCTGGGTGTTGCATTGGCCGGTAGCCATTCGAGGGCGGCGGTGGCCGCCCGGACGCTGTGCCCGGCACAGGAAGATGGGCCGGCAACGATGCTCGGCCAGGCACGGGGATGCAGCCCGCGCCTGGCTGCGTTCGTCAACGCAACGGCGGCGCATGCGCTGGACTTTGACGACAACTGCTACGCGGGCTTCGTACATGGTTCGGCGGTCATCGTACCGGCGTTATTGGCCTGCGCGCAGGCCAATAACGCGGTGGGTTCGCGCGCGATCACGGCTTTCGTGGCAGGTGCCGAGTGTGAATATGCGGTGGGGGCAGCCTCCGGTGGCCGCTTGTATGAAAAGGGCTGGTGGACCACCGGCGTGCTTGGGCCGATCGGCGCAGCGATGGCGGCAGCACATCTATTCGAGCTGGGCCCGCAGCGTACCTGTCATGCGCTGGGCCTGGCCGTGGCAATGGCCTGCGGCACCAAGATGTGTTTCGGCACTGACGCCAAGCCGCTGATGGCCGGCCGGGCATCAGAGGCAGGCGTGCTCAGTGCCTACCTGGCGGTGGCGGGCGCCAGCGGCCCGGCGCGCCCGTTCGAAGATACCAATGGGTTCGCCGCGCGTTTTAACGATGGCATCTTCGATGTCAGCGCGTTCGACCGGCTGGGCGATGAATGGTATCTGGAGCGGCCCGGTGTCGATGTCAAACGCATCCCGGTCTGCTTGTCGGCTCACGCGGCGGTGGACGCGGTGCGCGAACTGGTCGCACGCCACCGGTTGTTGGCAAGCGAGGTGGCGCGCGTCGTGTGCGATGTGCCACCCATCGTGGTGTCCAATCTATGCTACGCCTTGCCCGAAACACTTGCCCAGGCGCGCTTCAGCATGCCGTTTGCCGTGGCAATGACCTTGTGCGATCCGGATTGGGGTCTTGCAGCCATGGATCTGAAGTGCCTCGCGCAGCCGGGTTTGCGCGACCTGATGCGTCGCGTCAGCCTGACAACCGGGTCTTCTTGGCAGAGTCCGGCGCGGCGCGATGCTGCCCCGGAGGGCGCCCACGTTCGCCTGGAACTGCACGACGGCCGAATATTGCAGGGCTATCGCGCCAAGGCGCTCGGCAGCCCGGACGAACCGCTGACCGAGGCTCAGTTGGACCGCAAGTTTCGCGACTGCGCGGGCCCAGTACTGGGCGAACAGGCGAATGCGGTGCTGGCGCGACTACACGCGCTGGACAGCGGCCAGCCGGTACAGGCTTTGCTGGGTGCCTTGCAGCCGTTGGCGCCATGACGGCAATAACCGGAACACATTCAATAAACGGGGGTAGCGATGCTTGATTTCACCGGCGTGATCGCCGCATGGCCAACATTCTTGACGGGCTTGGGAGTGACGGCGGCCCTGACGTTGGTTTCGTGCTTGCTCGGGACCTTGCTTGGTATCGCCTGCGCCTGGTGCCGGGTCTATGGCTCGACGCCATTGCGTGCGATTGTCGCTTGCTATGTAGAGTTCTTCCGCAACACGCCGTTCATTGTGCAGATCTTCTTCATTTACTTCGGCCTGCCCGCCGCGGGGCTGAAACTCGCCAGCTTTCCGGCAGCCATCGTTGCGCTGATCATCAATCTTGGCGCCTATGCTTGCGAGATCGTACGTGCCGGCATACAGGCCACGCCCAGAGGGCAGGTCGAGGCCGCCCAGTCGTTGGGGTTGAGCCACTGGCAAGTATTCTCGCGCGTGGTGCTACCGCCCGCCTTGTCGCGCGTTTGGCCAGGCATGACAAGCCAACTAGTGATCATCATGCTGGCTACTGCAATCTGCAGCCTGATTTCCACCGAAGAGCTTTCATACGCGGCGAACTTGATCGCCAGCCAGACGTTCCTGCGCTTCGAGTCTTATATCGTAGTCACCGTACTGTACTTGGTGCTTTCTATCTGTTTCCGTCGATTCTTGCACTGGCTGGGGCCGCGGTGGATATTCGGTTGTGCCCCGGTGGGAGGCGCCCGATGATTCAGTTCACCCTGTGGGATATCGTCCGCAACCTCTTGTTGGCCGTGCCTTGGACCTTGTTGCTATCGGCAATCGCCTTTGTCGGTGGTTCCCTGATCGGGTTGCTGCTGCTGGTACTGCGACTGGCCCGGCCGGGTTGGTTCGAACGGCCCGTGGCTGCCTATGTGCAGGTATTCCAAGGCACTCCGCTGCTGATGCAGTTGTTTCTGGCCTACTTTGGGTTGGCGCTGGCCGGCATCGAGACCTCCCCGCTGATCGCCGCCACGCTGTGCCTGGTGCTCTACGCCAGCGCCTACCTCACCGAAACGTGGCGTGGCTGCGTGGAGGCTATCCCGAAAGGCCAATGGGAAGCCTCCGCCAGCTTGGCGCTGACTTTTGGCGAGCAACTGCGCCACGTCATCTTCCCGCAGACCGTACGTTTATCGATTCCGCCAACGGTGGGGCTGCTGGTCCAGATCATCAAGAACACGTCTCTGGCCTCGGTGGTCGGTTTCGTGGAATTGACGCGCGCCGGGCAGATGATCGCGAATGTGACCTTTCAGCCGTTTCTTATCTACGGATTGGTTGCCTTGCTGTACTTCGCGCTGTGTTTCCCTTGCTCGCTGCTCGGCGGCTGGCTCGAGAAGCGTACACGTATCCAATATTGAGGACGAACGCATGAAAACCGATGACGTTACGGCCGCCCTGGTCGATATACGCGGACTGCACAAGCGGTTTGGCCAGAACGAAGTGCTCAAGGGCATAGACTTGCAGGTCGCCCGCAGTGAAGTGGTCTGCATTATTGGAAAGAGCGGTTCGGGAAAGAGCACGCT
>DASPIV010000292.1:0-7686 GCA_035628955.1 Bordetella sp. | reverse complement strand
TGATGGTGTCGCCCAAGTTCCTGGTGTGCGATGAACCGGTGGCCGCGCTGGATGTATCCATCCAGGCGCAGGTGATCAACCTGTTCATGGACCTGCGCGCGCAGCATGGCTTTACCTATCTGTTCATCAGCCATGACCTGGGCGTGGTCAAGCACATCTCCGACCGCGTCGCCATCATGTACCTGGGCAAGATCGTCGAGCGCGCGCCGGCCGCCGAGATCTTCGCGCGCGCCAACCATCCGTACACCCAGGCCCTGCTGGCCGAGGTGCCCGACGTCGGCCGGCGCGGCCGCAAGTTCACGCCCATCAAGGGCGAGATTCCGTCGCCGCTGAACCCGCCGCCGGGCTGTACCTTCCACCCGCGCTGCCCCCATGCCATGCCGCGCTGCCGCGAACAGACGCCCGAACTGAAAGAAATCGCATCCGGCCATTGGTCGGCCTGCCACCTCAACCCCTAGTACAGCCACCATGAAAGCAGAGATGTCCAACGCCGACCGCATCGCCCAGGAACTGGGGCATGCCGGCCGCAATGCCATTGTCTATATCGACGACGACCGCAATGCCGACCGTCCCTTCACCCTGCAGACCTACCGTCCCTACGGCTACACCCCCGACCGCCCGGTGGTGATGGTGCAGCATGGCGTACTGCGCAACGGCGACGACTACCGCGACTTCTGGATTCCCGCGGCCGACAAGCACAATGTACTGGTCGTGGCCCCCACCTTCTCGAACGACATCTGGCCCGGCGTCGAAAGCTACAACAACGGCCGCGTCTTCAGCGCGGGCGGCAATCCGCGCCACATCGACGGCTGGACCTATGCCCTGGTCAGCCGGGTGTTCGCCGACCTGCGCGCCGCCAGCGTCACCGAGGTCGAGCAGGCCTACCTGTTCGGCCATTCGGCGGGCGGCCAGTTCGTGCACCGCCTGATGAGCAGCCAGCCGCACGCGCCTTTCTGCGCCGTGGCCGCGGCCAACCCCGGCTGGTACACCCTGCCCACCTTCGACCACGCGTTCCCCGAAGGCCTGGACGGCGTGGGGCTGAGCGAAGACCATCTGGTGCGCCTGCTGGCCTACCCCATGACCATCCTGGCAGGCGACCAGGACATCGCCACCAACGATCCCAACCTGCCATCCGACCCGGCGGCGGTACGCCAGGGCCCGCACCGGTTCGCGCGTGCCCACAATTATTTCGAAGCCGGCCAGCGCGAAGCGCAACGCCGCGGCGTGCCGTTCGGCTGGCAACTGCAAGTCGTGCCCGGCATCGGCCACGACGGCCGCGCCATGTCGGCGGCTTGCGCCAGCCTCTGGTTCGAAGGCAAACTGCCCAGCGACGCGGAACTGGCCAAGCTGGCCGGCCAGCAGGTCGCCTGATCCCTCTCGTTCACTGCCCACCTGGAACGCCACGCATGTCATCCCTGCCCACTACCGAAGAACTCGTCGCCGGCATCCAATCGTGGGTGCGCTGTGAATCGCCATCCAACTCGCCGGAAGGCGTGGCCGCCATGGCCGCGCTGGTTCGGGCGCAGGCACTGGCAGCCGGGCTGACGGTCGAGGTCACGCCCCTGGGCGCGGCCACGGGTCCGCTGCTATATGCCACCAACCGGGCGGCAGGCGACACGCGCCCCGGCATCCTGGTGCTGGCGCACCTGGACACGGTGCATCCCATCGGCACGCTGCAAGACAACCCTTGCCGCATCGACGGCGACCGTCTGTACGGCCCCGGCAGCTATGACATGAAGGGCGGCATCTACCTGGCCCTGGCCGCGCTGGCCACCCTGGCCCAGCCGGGCGCCACCCGCCTGCCGGTGGATTTCCTGATGGTGCCCGACGAAGAAACCGGCAGCCACGCATCGCGCGCCTCGATCGAGCGTTACGCCGCCAACGCCAAGTACGGCTTGGTGTGCGAGCCCGCCCGCCCCAACGGTGGCAAGTGCGTCACGGCACGCAAAGGCACCGGCATGCTGCGCCTGAACGTCAAGGGGCGCCCGGCCCATGCCGGCATGCAGCACGAGAAGGGCCGCAGCGCCATACGCGAAATGGCGCACCAGGTGCTGGCCCTGGAAGCCATGACCGACTACGACCGCGGGGTGACCGTCAGCGTCGGCACGATAGCCGGCGGCACGGTCACCAACACGGTGCCGGCGCAATGCCGCTGCGTGGTCGACTTCCGCGTACCCGACATGGGCGCGGCCGAAGACGTGCTGCGCCGCATGCGCAACCTGTGCGCGGTGGGGCCCGACGTGGAACTGGATATCGACGTCGAGCTCAACCGCCCGCCCATGGTGCGTACCGATGCCGCGGCCGCGCTGCTGTCGATGGCGCAGGAATACGCCCGCGAAGCCGGTTTCGCGCTGGAAGAAGCCCCCATGACGGGTGGCGGCAGCGATGCCAACTTCACCTCGGCCATGGGCGTACCCACCCTGGACGGCCTGGGCGCCGATGGCGACGGCGCCCACACGCTGCACGAGTACATCCTGGTGTCCACCTTGCAGGCCCGCGTGAAATTCTGGAAACTGCTGCTGCGCGAACTGGCCTAGCAAGCCAGACACTGGCAATACCCGGCACAAGAACAACTTCTCGCTTTAAGGCAGTGCTTTGGACTGCGCGGATGTTTATTTCTGCAGCAACGCCTTCAGCATGCCCAGGCGTTCTTTGGGGCTCATGGCGCGGGTGGCTTCGTCTTCTTGCACGCGCACATCGCCCAGGCCCATTTCTTCGATAAAGCGCGAGGGCTCGCGCACCATGTCTTCGCGGGCGCGCCGACGCTTCTTGCACCAGCTCAGGTTCAGACTGCGCTGCGCCCGCGTAATGCCCACGTACATCAGCCGCCGCTCTTCCTGGATACGGGTAGCCAGGTTTTCGGCCGCGCGCGCCGGATCGCCGTCTTCGTCGTCCTTGCCCAGGTGCGGCAGCAGGCCTTCTTCCACGCCGGCCAGGTACACATGCGGATACTCCAGGCCCTTGGAGGCGTGCAGGGTCGACAACTTCACCGCGTCGGGCTCTTCTTCTTCGCCGCGCTCCAGCATGGTGATCAGCGCCACGTGCTGCACCAGGTCGAACAGCGACATGCCGTCTTCTTCGGCCTTGCGCTTGAGCCAGCCCGTCAGTTCCAGCACGTTTTCCCAACGCGTCTGGGCCGGCTTTTCTTCCAGCATGTCGTACAGATAGCGTTCGTACTGGATAGCCCCGAGCAGGTCGTCCAGAATGGCGCCGGCCGGTTCGGCCGATCCGCTGCCATCGGTGCGGCCACGGCCGGCGCGCCATTGGATGCGGCGGATGTATTCGGCAAAAGTGCGCAGCGATTCCAGCTGGCGCGGCTGCAGCAGGCTTTCCAGCCCCGATTCCGACACGGCGGCCAGCAGCGAGACCTCGCGCTGGGCCGCGTACTGGCCCAGCACCTGCAAGGTAGCCTGGCCGATGCCGCGCTTGGGCGTGGTGGCCGCCCGGATGAAGGCCGGGTCATCGTCATCGTTGGCAACCAGGCGCAGATAGGCCAGGATATCGCGCACTTCGGCCTTGTCGAAAAAGCTCTGGCCGCCGGCGATGGTGTACGGAATCTTCAGGTTGCGCAGCGCCTGCTCGAGAATGCGCGACTGATGGTTGCCGCGATACAGGATGGCAAAGTCCTTCCATTGCGCCTGCCGTTCGAAACGGGACGCCGAGATCTTCATGGCGATCGACTGGGCCTCGTGCTCGTCGCTGTCCATCGGCGATACCAGTATGGGCTCGCCCACCCCCAGGTCCGACCATAGTTTCTTGTCGAACAGCTTGGGGTTCTTTTCGATGACTGTGTTGGCTGCGGCCAGAATGCGCTGCACCGAGCGGTAATTCTGTTCCAGCTTGATCAACTTCAGTTGCGGATAATCGGTGGTGAGCTTGGCCAGGTTCTCGATGGTGGCGCCGCGCCATGCGTAGATGGCCTGGTCGTCGTCGCCCACCGCCGTGAACATGGCCCGGTCGCCGCACAGCAACTGCACCAGGCGGTACTGGCACACGTTGGTGTCCTGGTATTCGTCCACCAGCAGATAGCGCACGCGATTCTGCCAGCGGGTGCGTACGGCTTCGTTGCTTGCCAGCAATTGCGCCGGAATGCGGATCAGGTCGTCGAAATCCACTGCCTGGTAGGCCGCAAGCGTAGCGCTGTAGTTGCGATACACATGCGCCGCCTCGACCTCGCCCGGCGTGGCGGCGGTGCGCGCCGCATCGTCGGGGCTGAGCAGCCCATTCTTCCACAGCGAAATGATCGACTGCACGCTGCGCAGCCGGCCCCGGTCGGTGGTGGCCAGCAGTTCCTGGATGATGGCCATGGCGTCGTCGGCATCCAGAATGGAAAACTGCGGCTTCAGGCCGGCGTGGCGCGCTTCTTCACGCAGCAACTTCACGCCCAGCGAGTGGAAGGTGCTGATGGTCAGGCCCTTGGCCAGCTTGCGGTCGACCAGCGTCTTGACCCGCTCGTCCATCTCGCGCGCCGCCTTGTTGGTGAAAGTCAGCGCCACCACGTTGCGGCCCATATAGCCGCACTCGCGCAGCAAATAGGCGATTTTCTGCGTAATGACGCGGGTCTTGCCACTGCCTGCGCCGGCCAGCACCAGGCAGGGGCCGTCCAGGTACAGGACGGCCTCTTTCTGGGCGGGATTCAGGCCGTGGCCGATGGGTGCGCTGTCGGACATGAGTGGGGTGGAGCTAGATTTCGAGAGGGTCTACTTCCAATTGCCAGCGCACCCGCGCCTCGGCCGCCATGGCGGGCAGGTAGGCCGACCAGGCTGCCAGGAAGCCCTGCAGGGCGGGCCGGCTGGTGCTTTCCAACAGCAATTGCGCGCGCTCGATATTGGCCACTCGCACTACGCGCAACGGCACTGGATCGTACAGGGTCAGCGCCGAAATGCCAGGAAAATCGCTATCGGCCGCCAGCGCGCGCGCTTGCTGCAGGAATGCCAGCGCCTGCGCCAGTTCGCGCGCCTCGGACGTCAGCAGGGCCTGATAGGCAAACGGCGGCAGGCCGGTGGACTCGCGTTCTTCGAGCGCATGGCGGGCAAAGCCGGCGTAGTCGTGGCGCAGCAACGCCTGGTAGATGGGCTGTTCGGGATAGCCGGTCTGGATCAGCACTTCGCCGCCGCTGCCATGGCGGCCCGCCCGCCCCGCCACCTGCATCAGCTGGGCGAACAAGCGTTCGGGCGCGCGAAAATCGTGGGCGAACAACATCGAGTCGGCATTGAGCACGCCCACCAGGCCCAGGCGCGCGAAATCGTGCCCTTTGGCCACCATCTGGGTGCCCACCAGAATATCGACCTCGCCCGCATGCACCGCGGCGAACAAGGTTTGCGCGCTGCCCTTGCGGCGTGTGCTGTCGGCATCGATGCGCGAAATACGCGCCTGGGGAAACAATTCGGCCAGGTGTTCTTCGACGCGCTGCGTGCCCCGCCCCATGGGTTCCAGGTCCTGGTCGCCGCATTCCGGGCAGGCGCGCGGCACTGGCGCCTGGTAGCCGCAATGGTGGCAATGCAATCGATGGCCGTGGCCGGTGGTCCGGTGCAGCACCGTAAAGGCCGAGCACCGTGGGCAATGGCTGACCCATGCACACGATGTGCAATGCAGTACCGGCGCGTAGCCGCGGCGATTCAGGAACACCAGCGATTGTTCGCCGCGCTCCAGCCGCTGGCCGATCGCGTCGGTCAGCTGTGGCGACATGCCCTGGCGCATGGCCAGGCGGCGCGTATCGATCAGCCGGATCGCCGGCAGGCTGCTGACCCGTGCCCGGCCCGGCAGCGCCAGGCGCAGGTAATGGCCGCGAGTCGCGTGGTGCCAGCTTTCCAGCGACGGCGTCGCCGAACCCAGCAGCACCGGGATATCCAGGTCGCGCGCCCGCCATACCGCCAGGTCGCGCGCCGAATAGCGCAAGCCTTCCTGTTGCTTGTACGAGGCGTCGTGCTCTTCGTCGACCACGATGAGCCCCAGTTCGGATAACGGGGCGAAGATGGCCATGCGGGTACCCAGCAGCATGCGCGCCTGCCCGCGCTGCGCACGCGACCAAGCTTGCAGGCGTTCGCCATCGGACAAGCCGCTGTGCATCACGGCCAGGCCGTCGGTGCCCAGTACGGATTCCAGCCGTTTGCGCAGTGCGGCCTCCAGTTGCGGCGTCAGATTGATCTCGGGTACCAGCAGCAGCACCTGGCGGCCGGCCGCCAGCACGCGCTGCGCGACGTGCAGGTAGACCTCGGTCTTGCCGCTGCCGGTCACGCCATGCAACAGCACCGGCTTGAAGCCGGCCACCGCCGCCACGGCTTCGACGGCCGCGTGCTGGTCGGCATTGAGTTCGGGGGCCTGGTCGGGCGGGGTGGGGACAGCCGCGCCGGCGCCTTTCGCCTTGCGCGCATCCAGCCGGGCCACCGGCCCCTGCCCCGATCGCTTGCCCTGGTAAGCCGAAGGCTTGCGCAGCGGCGCAGGCATGGCCGGCAGCATCACTTCGCCCAGCGGCCGCTGATAGTAGTCGGCGGCAAAGCGTGCCAGCCGCAACCAGTCGGCCGGAAAAGGCGGCAGGTCTTGCAGTACTTGCTCGACATCGCGCACCTGGGCGGCGTCGACAGCCGGTTGCCCGGGATTGTCCACCACCACCCCCACCAGCTTGCGGCGCCCGAACGGCACAATGACGCGCGTGCCGACCGGCACCGGCGCGCTGGCGCGGTAATCGAACGGGCCGGCCAAGGGAACATCCAGCGCCACGCGCACCCAGGTATCCGTATCCGTGGGCGCACCGATGTCGGACGCCTCAGACATCAGCGGCAAGAACGAAAAACGGGGAAAAGGGCATGTACAAGTTAAAGTGAATTCTTGGTTTTGCAGCTAAGAGATTGTCAGGCTGGACTGAAATGCCACATCCACAGCAGCCTGTGGATAACTTTGGGGAAAAGCACCCGACAACCTTGTCCGATGTCAAGGCGAATGGCGCCCGGGCCTATGCCAAAGCGCCAGTCTACCTTTATTTTCTTTTTATATTCATATACTTATAAACAGTTTCCAGAATTGCCCCCAGCTATTTCGGGTTATCCCGACTTGCCTCGCTGCTGTGCACAAGTCTGTTCGAGAAGCGCGCTGGCGGCGCCTTTGGCGTGAAAGCGGACACTTACTCAGCGTGCATGGCGCGGCTGTATGTGTGCACTTCATCGACCAGTTCGGCCACGGCCTCGGGCGGCGTGTACTGCGAGATGCCGTGCCCCAGATTGAAGACATGGCCGCCCCGGCCCACCTGGCCGTATGCGTCCAGCGTACGGCGCGCTTCGGCGCGTATGGCCGGGGCACCGCCGAACAACGCCATGGGATCCAGGTTGCCTTGCAAGGCCACGGCGTCGCCGGTGCGCTGGCGCGCCTGGCCCAGGTTCACCGTCCAGTCCAGGCCCACGGCATCGCAACCGCAGCCGGCAATGGCTTCCAACCAATGCCCGCCTCCCTTGGTGAACACGATAACGGGCACGCGGCGGCCCTGGTGCTCGCGCGTCAGCCCATCCACCACCTTGCGGGTGTAGGCCAGCGAGAACTGCTGGAACAGCCCGTCGGCCAATACGCCGCCCCAACTGTCGAACAGCATCACGGCCTGGGCACCCGCCGCGATCTGCGCGTTCAGGTATTGCAGGGTGGCCTGCGCATTGACTTCAAGAATGCGGTGCAGCAAGTCGGGCCGGGAATACAGCA
>DASPIV010000291.1:0-3250 GCA_035628955.1 Bordetella sp. | reverse complement strand
TCAAGGCTTCACGTACGGGGATCTTGCTGACCCCGAAGCGCTCAGCAAGCTCGTCAATCATCAAACGCTCACCGGCGCGCAGCTTGCCGGTGACGATTTCTTCGAACAGCGCCTCGAAGACGTTGTGTCGTCTGCGAGGCTGCCCTGGCGCGTCTCCCTCTTCAGGCTGGGTCAGGAGGCGGCCATGTCCATCAAAGCCCGTCATGGCTTCCATCGTCCATATAAGTAGTTACGCCGAGTAGCGTGGATTTTTCTTGACATGCTACCACGCACGGATATCATTCATTCATAAAGTATACTTAATCGACAATTAGTATTCTTAAGAGGGGAGTAACGCATGCAATACGAAATTAGAAGGTTTGCCATCCCATCCCTACGTCGCCTGGGATCCGCTGCTGCGGCAGTCTGTGCGGGAGCCGCGCTATTGACGCTGGGGGCTACCGCTCATGCCGCTTATCCAGACCGCCCCGTCACTGTCATCGTACCTTTTGCCGCTGGCGGCGCCTCGGACATTACTGCCCGCCTGATCGCGCGCGAATTGGGTGAAGCGCTGCACCAGAGTTTTGTGGTGGAGAACAAACCGGGCGCAAGCACGCAGATTGCCACGCGCTATGTGATCAACGCCCCGCCTGACGGCTACACCTTGCTGCTGGCCACGACCTCGGTCATCAACAACGCGTATCTGTACAAGAACTTGAACTACGACGCGGCCAAGGGCTTGCGTCCGGTGATCAGCATCGTCGACGTGCCTGCCTTCCTGACGGTGGGTCCGGCCATGAAAGTGGAAACCGTGCAGGAATTCCTGGCCGAGGCGCGCAAGGCATCGGCCAGCAACATCTTGAACTTCGGCTCGGCGGGCACGGCCAGCACACTGCACCTGGCGGGTGAATGGCTCAACCAGGCGGCCGACCTGAAGGGCATACATATCCCCTTCAAGGGCAGCGGCCCGGCCATGGTGGCATTGGCGGGCGGCGAGGTCGGCTATTCATTCGAGAACTACGGCCCCGCTCGGCCGCAAATGGACGCCGGCCGCGCGCGCATTCTGGCCATCGCGGGCCCCAAGCGGTTTTCCGGCCTGCCCGATGTGCCCACATTGCATGAAGCCGCAGGCCTGCCCGACACCAACATGGCCAGCTGGTTCGTACTGATGGCGCCTGCCGCCACGCCAGACGCCAATGTCGCGTTGCTGAACAAAACGGTCAACACCATTCTGGCCAAGCCGGAAGTGCAGAAGCAGTTGCTGGGCCTGGGCCTGGTTCCCACCGGCGGCACACCGCAATACCTGGCCGACCGCATGAAAGAAGACAGCAAGAAGTGGATCGACATCATCCAGGCCGGCAACGTCACGATCGACAATCAATGAAGGGTCTGGTTTTCACCTATGCATAACGCCATATCGCCAGCCATGGCCGACACCATCGCGCAGCACCGACAGACAATCGGTCAGCGCGTGCCGCGCCGCGAAGACGCCCGCCACCTGGCCGGCGCGACGGCCTTCATCGCCGACTTGAATGCGCCGGATTGCCTCGAGATTGCCTTCGTGCGCAGTTCCGTGGCTCACGGCGTGCTGAAGGGCGTGGACATCGGCCCCGATGTGCCGGCTGATATGGTTCGCCACGCCGAGCATTTCGCGCATTTGCCTCCGATCCGAGGCAAGCTGCTGCGTGAAGGGTTCAATGGCGCACCCTACCCGCTGCTGGCCAGCGGCAAGGTGCGCTTTGTGGGCGAACCCATTGCGCTGGTCATGGCGCCCACGCGTGCCCAGGCTGAGCAATGGGCCGAGCAAGTGGTGCCGCGCATCGAAGCATTGCCCGCGGTGGTGGATGCCCGCGCCGAATGGGAACACCCGACGGTAGCGCTGCATCAAGACTTGCAGTCCAACTTGATCATGTGTTCGCAACGCAGCCTCGGCGAGTTCGATCGCATTGCACGGCAAGCCGCCTCGCTGGGCCTGCGCCAGACGACGCGGAGTTTCAAGATGGCGCGCGTGCTGGCGTGCCCGCTCGAAGGGCGTGGCGTGTTAGCTCTACGCGACAAAGCCAGCGGCGCCATCCACTTGCACCTTTCGACGCAGCGCCCACACTTGATACGTAGCTTCGTGGCCGAACAGCTACCTGATCTGCGCGAAAGCGACCTGCGTGTCATCGTGCCCGATGTAGGCGGCGGCTTTGGCTCCAAGAGCAATCTTTATCCCGAAGAAGTCCTGTTGACAGCGCTCGCGATGGAGCTGGATCGCCCCGTGCGCTGGATAGAAGATCGATACGAACATTTTGTGGCCAGCAACCACAGTCGGCAGCATGACCAGCGCATTACCGCGTACTTCGATCGCGACGGGCGGATCCACGCCATCGATGCGAGCTTCATCGTGGACGGCGGCGCTTACTGCGCCAAGACATCCACGGGCGCCATCGAAGCCAATATGGCGGCCAACGTCATGCTTGGCCCCTATGACATCCGCCATTACCGGTACGAGGCCATCAGCATCTACACGAACAAGAGCCCGATGGGCCCCTATCGCGGCGTAGGGCGTCCAGGCGGATGCTTCGCCATGGAACGCATGATCGACGAAGTCGCGCACGAATTGGGCATGGATCCGATGGAGACGCGCCGGCGCAATCTGATTTCCGGCTCGGCCATGCCCTATGTGACGGCTACTGGCCTGCATTACGACTCGGGCGATTACCTCGTAGCGGTAAATGCGGCCGAGCAACGCGTGCGCGAACGCTGGACCCGCAAGGCGCGCCCCGGGCGAAAAGTCGGCATCGGCTACGCCATGCTGGTGGAGCAGGCAGGACATGGTTCAGTGGAATGGTTCCGCCGCGGCTCGCCCACGGTCTATGGCCACGAGGCAGCGCGCGCCACCTTGAACGGTGATGGCACACTGGAAATCGATGTGGGGACCTTGGCGCATGGACAAGGCCATGCCACCAGCTATGCCCAGATTGCGGCGGCGATTACCACTCTGCCACTGGAAGCTATCCGCATCCGGCAGGGCGACACCGCCGCCACCCCATATGGAATGGGCACGGTAGCCTCGCGCTCAATTGTGATGGGTGGCGGAGCGGTGACACAGGCCTGCCACATGATTGTGGACAAGGCTCGCCGTATCGCCGCCGCCGACATGGGCGATGCGCCCGAGGCGCTGCGATTGGCGGACGGTGTACTACACGGCGCACAAGACAAGCTCAGCTTGGCGGAAATTGCACTGATCACCAGCGTGCAAATTCACAGACTGCCCAAGGAGATCGAA
>DASPIV010000290.1:0-14595 GCA_035628955.1 Bordetella sp. | reverse complement strand
CCGTTCATGCGTATCGATTCGCTGGACGCCGCGCACGGCACGGTGCTCAAGGGGTTGGGAGTGGCCTGGCTACCGTGGTCCATGGTGGCGGGAGATTGCCGTCGCGGCACGCTGGCCGCGCTGGGCGGGCGCAGCGAAGAGATCTCTTTCGAGGTACGCCTGTACCGCTCACGGGCCAGGTTGGCCGACCTGGCCGAGGCGGCCTGGGAAGTGACCGCCAGCCGGGCAACATGACGCTTGCCGGGCTCTTTCCCGTGTTTCCGGGCTGAAAAAGCACCTTGATGTGCTGTATTGGCACGGCAGCCTGCGTGCGGCGCCGCAGAATGCCTACCGATATTCCGAAGAGACGGCCATCCGTCCATCCACAGCCCCAAGGAGAAATCATGAAACCCGTACGGCATCTGCGCGTCGCCATCCTGGCGCTTTGCTCCACTCTAGCCCTGACCGCCGCCGCGCCGGCGCTGGCCGATTACCCCGAACGCACCATCTCGCTGGTGGTCGGTTATCCGGCGGGCGGCAGTGTCGACCTGACGGCACGCCTGTTCAGCGAAGAACTGTCCAAGCGCCTGGGGCAGAGCGTGGTGGTGGAAAACGTGGGCGGCGCCGGCGGCACCATCGGTGCGCAGCGCGTGGCGCGGGCGGCTCCCGATGGCTATACGCTGCTGCTGGGATCGACCAACGAGATTGTCATCGCCGGCATGATCAACAGCGCCGTCAAGTACGACAGCGTGAAGGATTTTTCCGCGTTGGGTGTGATCGCGTCGCAGCCGATGCTGTTGGCCACCAGCAAAGCATCGGGCGTGACGACGGCCGCGCAATACCTGCAGAAACTGCGCGGCGCGGCCCCTGACAGCTTCGACTACGGTTCGTCGGGCGTGGGCACGGCCTTGCACCTGGCCGGCGAAATGATCAATCAGTCGACCGGCACGCGCGCCCAGCATGTGCCTTACCGCGGCGTGGCGCCCCTGGTCACGGACCTGTTGAGCGGCCAACTGGATTACGGCATATTCGTGCTGTCTTCCGGACTGCCGCAAGTGCGCGGGGGACAGGCGGTGGCGCTGGGCGTTACCGAGAAAAAACGATCGCCCGTGGCGCCCGAGATTCCCGCCCTGGCCGAGACACCGGGCTTCGAGGACGTGGACATCAGCGTCTGGTTTGCGTTGTACGGCCCGGCGGGCTTGCCCGAACCGGTGGCCGCCAAGTTGCGCGACGCCCTGGTCCAGACGCTGAAATCGGATCAGTTTCGCGACAAACTGCAGCAAGCCGGCGGCGTACTGGCGCAACCGGACCTGGATCCGGTGGCCTACCAGGCCGAGGAAACCAGGAAGTACGGCGCGCTGGTCAAGGCGGCCAGTATCGAAGCGCAATAACCGCGGCCATCCGCAGCCTGAGAGAAAACGCAGTCATGCAATTCCAGCTTCCCATTCCCGACCTGGCGATCGAGCGCGCGGGCAACACCGACACGCCGGGTATCTGGCATTTCGATTCCGGCGCGCCAGGCAGAGCGCTGATGATCTCGGCCCTGGTGCACGGCAATGAGCTGTGCGGAGCCTGGGCCCTGAAGGACTTGCTGGCCTGTGGCCTGAAGCCGCGCCGCGGCAGCCTGACGCTGGCGTTTTGCAACCTGGATGCGTTCGACCGCTTCGATGCGGCCAGGCACGATGCCTCGCGCTTTGTCGACGAAGACCTGAACCGCATCTGGAGCGCGGCGCGGCTGGATGACCCGGCCACGTGCGAGCGGCGCCGTGGCGTTGCGCTGCGGCCCTGGCTGGAACGCGCCGATTGGCTACTGGATCTGCACTCGATGCACGAACCCGGTGCGCCGCTGCAGCTGACCGGCATGCTACCGCGCAATATCGCGCTGGCGCGCCGGCTGGGGGCGCCGCAGCACGTTATCGTGGATGTCGGACACGAGGATGGCGTGCGCATGCGCGATTACGGCCGGTTCGGCGACCCGGGCGCGTCCGATGCCTGCGCCTTGCTGATTGAATGCGGCTTTCATGGCGACCCGGCCGCGTACGCGGTAGCGCGCGACCAGGTCGGGCGCATACTGGTGGAATCGGGCGTGGCGGATGCCGACGATATCCCGGCCGGCTGGCTGCTGCCCCAACCCGAAGCCCAGCGCGTGCTGGAAGTGACCGATGCGGTGGTGGCGCCGTCGATGAACGTGCGCTTCGCGCAGCCCTGGCAGGGCCTGGAAACGCTGGCGAGCGCCGGTTCGCTGATCGGCTGGGCAGACGACGCGCCCATCGTCACGCCCTACGACCACTGCACCCTGGTGATGCCGTCGCTGCGCCAGCTCAAGCCCGGCGTGACCGTGGTGCGGCTGGCGCGCGAGTATGCGGGCTAGGGCAACGGCATATCGAAACCGGCCTTGGCGAGTTCGAACTGGCATTGCTCGAAGCCCGTGCCAGGCACCAGTTCGCCCTGCCGGTCATGGATCTCGTCCATGCGCATACCAATCTGCCTGGCCGCATCAGGCGCCTGGCCGACGAAGATTCCCCGGGTCATCGTGATGTTCGCGCTTTCGATGCTGCCCGCGCCGGCCAGCAGGATGCGCCGGGTGGGCGCGTCCGTGCCCACCAGTGCGATCAGGGCGGGGCTTACGGCGCCGGGCGCCAGCCGGGCCAGGGCTTCCGGTGCCAGCACGCCTTCGGTCATGGCCGTGGCTGCCGTGGGCGCCAGGCAATTGACGCGGATGTCGTACCTGGCGCCTTCCAATGCCAGGGTTTGCATCAGGCCGACCAGCGCCATCTTGGCCGCGCCATAATTGGATTGTCCGAAGTTGCCATAAAGGCCGGATGACGACGTCGTCATCACAATGCGCCCGTAGCGTTGGGTGCGCATGGTGTCCCATGCTGCCTTGGTGCAGTGCACGCTGCCCATCAAGTGCACATCCATGACCTGCCGGAAGTCGTCCAGCGACATCTTGGAAAAACTCTTGTCGCGCAGGATACCGGCGTTGTTGACCAGGATATCGATGCGCTGGTACTGATCTACTACCCGCGCGATCAGCTCTTGCATGGCGGCGTAGTCGGTCACGTCGCCGCCGACGGCAAGTGCCTCGCCGCCCTGGCGCACGATTTCGTCCACCACCGCATTGGCAGGCGACCCCGGCAGGGATCCCCTGACATCATTGACCACCACGCGGGCGCCATGCCGGGCGAGTTCCAGGGCATGGGCGCGGCCCAGGCCGCTTCCGGCACCGGTGACGATGGCCACGCGATCCTGCAAGTCCTTCTTCATGAACACTCCTGTAGGAAAAACCGGTACGACAATCAGAAAGCCACCGCGTCCCGGCCTTTCAGCCCCAGCATGGCTCGCGCTTCGTCTGGCGTGGCGATGTCCAGCGACAGCTCTTCGAGAATGCGGCGAATCTTGAGCACCTGCTCGGCGCACGATTTCGCCAGTTGCCCCTTGCCCAGGTAAAGGCTGTCTTCCAGCCCCACGCGCACGTTGCCGCCCAGTATGGCGCCCATGGTTACCAGGGGCATCTGGTGGCGGCCGGCGCCCAGCACGGAAAACCGGTAGCCGTCGCGGCCGAACAGGCGGTCGGCGGTGGTTTTCATGGCGACCAGGTTTTCGGGGTCTGGGCCCATGCCGCCCAGAATGCCGAAAATGCTCTGGATGAAAAGCGGCCCCTGGACCAGCCCCTGGTCGACGAAATGGGCCAGGTTGTACAAATGCCCCATGTCATAGCACTCGAACTCGAAGCGGGTGCCGCACTCGTCGCCCAGCACCTTGAGAATGTGCCGGATATCGCGGAAGGTGTTACGGAAGATCAGGTCTTCCATGCCTTCGACATAGGGCTTTTCCCAGTCGTACTGCCATTCCGAAATGCGCTTCGCCGCGGGGTGTATGGAGAAGTTCATCGACCCCATGTTCAGCGAACACATTTCCGGCTTTGCGCGCAGCGGGTAGGCAAGGCGCTCTTCCAGCGTCATGCGGGTGCTGCCGCCCGTGGTGATGTTGATGACCGCGTCGGTGGCGTCGCGAATGCGCGGAATGAATGCGTCGAATACAGCCGGGTCCGCCGTGGGCCGGCCGTCGCGCGGATCGCGGGCGTGCAGATGCAGAATGGCGGCGCCGGCCTGGGCCGCTTCGATGGCCTGCTGCGCGATCTGGTCGGGCGTCAGGGGCAGATGCGCGGACATGGTCGGCGTATGGACCGAGCCGGTGACCGCGCAGGAAATAATGACTTTTCGTTGATCGTTTTTCATGGGGATGCCATCGATAAGGTTGAATCGGGGAAGGGTGTGGCGATTCATACGGCCAGCCATTGCGAAACCACTGCATCGTTGGCGGCCAGCTCATCGGGCCTGCCTTCGAACACGATGCGGCCATGGCCCATCACGCAGACGCGTGTCGAGACCTTCAGCGCGATGGTGAGCTTTTGCTCGACCAGCACGACCGAGACGCCCTTGCCATGCATGTCCTGGATGCACTCGCCGACCTGGGCCACGATCTTCGGCGCCAGGCCCTCGGTGGGCTCATCGATCAGCATGACCAGCGGATTGCCCAGCAGCGAGCGGCAGATCGTCAGCATTTGCTGTTCTCCGCCCGACAGGCTGCCTGCCTTGGTGTTGCGCCGTTCTTTCAGACGCGGGAAATAGTCGAACATCTGTTCGACTGTCCAGCGATGCGCACCCGGTACGGCCGGTTGTTCGCCCATGCGCAGGTTCTCGTCCACCGTAAGGTTGGCGAAGACCTCGCGTTCTTCCGGCACGTAGGCGATGCCCGCGCGGCAGATCGTGTAGGGCCGGGCGCCAGCCAAGTCGCGTCCGCGCAGGCGGATGTGGCCGGAAGTGGGTTTTACCAGCCCCATGATGGCTTTCATGGTGGTCGACCGGCCAGCACCGTTTCGACCCACCAGGCTGACGACTTCGTTGCGCGCTATCCGCAAGTCCACGCCGTACAGAATATGGCTTTTCCCATAGTGGGCATGCAGGTTCTCGACAGTGAGCAGAGCGGTGTCCGTATCGGTCATGCGGCCTCCTCGTCGCCCAGGTAAGCCTCGCGCACGCCCGCGTGGGCGCGGATTTCTTCGGGGCTGCCGGTCGCGATGATTTTGCCGTAGACCAGCACACTGATGCGATCGCTCAACGAGAACACGACGTCCATGTCGTGCTCGACGATCATCAGCGTGCGCCCCGCCGAGATCTCGCGGATAAGCTGGGCGGTGTATTCGGTCTCGTCATGCGACATGCCGGCCATGGGCTCGTCCAGCAGAATCAACTTGGGGTCGGAGGCGAGCGTCATCGCGATTTCCAGCGAACGCTGTTCGGAATAGGCCATTTCCCCCGCGATGGCTGAAGCCCTTGGCGCAAGGCGTACCAGGTCGAGCAGCCGTTCGGTTTCGGCCCGTATGCGGCGATCGCTGTCGATGAACCTCCAGAACACATACTGCAGACCGTAAGCGCGCATGACCGCAAGCCGCACGTTCTCGAACGTGCTCAGCCTGGGAAAGATGTTGGTGATCTGGAACGATCGCGCCAGGCCGCGCCGGTTGATCGCCTGCGGCGAGCGGCCGCCAATCTCGCGGCCCTGGAACTGGATGGTGCCGGAGCTCGGCGCCAGTTGGCCGGACATCAAGTGGAACAAAGTGGATTTGCCGGCCCCGTTGGGGCCGATCAGCGCGTGCCGTTCGCCTTTCCGCACGCTGAGGTCGACGCCGCGGATGATGTCGGTCGCGCCGAACGACTTGTGCAGGCCGCGGATGTCCAGGACAGAGTCGTTCATGCCGCCTCCTTGCTGTGCCGGGCGGGCCCGGGCGCTGATATGGCCGGCCGCGAGCCGTGTTCCAGCGTCTGCAGGCGCTGGCCGCAGCGCCACATGAGCAGGGCGCCGATGCCGAACAGCAGTATCGGTACGCCCCAGGTGATGGCGGACTGCGGCTGCCAGGCATGGTGGAACATGGTCAGGGCCGGCCAGGGGCTGTCGGGATCGAGCCGCGCCAGCGAGCGGTATTCCTGCGAGAACAGGCGCTGCAGCAGCTCGATGACGAACACCGTGCCGGCGCCGATCAGCGCGACGGACGCGATAGCCTGGCCGAACACCGGCGTCAGCCGCGCCAGGCTGTGATGTTCGCGCAGGCGGCCGGCCGTGCCGATCAGTCCGGTCAGGCCGGTGGGCATGAACATCATGACCAGTACGAAGAGCAGGCCCTGGTAAAGCAGCCAGGACCGGGTCAGGTCCGAGACCGCATAGCCGAAGAAGGTCATGAGCGCCGCGCCGAACGCGGGCCCCAGGAACACTTGCACGCCGCCGATGTAGGTATTTAGCACCGCCGCGGCCGATAGGGCGGGGTCGAAGACCACGTAATTGGCTGATTCATTCGAGAGCACCTGCAAGCCACCGGCCATGCCGGAGAACATCGCGGATATGGCGAAGGCCAGCGTGCTCAGCCCATGGACGTTGTAGCCCAGGAAGCGCAGGCGATGGCTGTTCTCGCGCAGCCCGCAAGTCAGGCGTCCCAGCGGGGTCCGGGTATACAGGTACAGCAGCGCCATGGCAATCAATACCCACGCCAGCGTCAGGTAGTACACCTGGGTGGTAGAGCCGAAGTCGTATCCCCAGGCCGGCATGCGCATGGTCGAAATGCCGGCTTCGCCGCCAAACACGCCCTTGAGATGCGGAGCGAGCGAATGCACGAGTTCCGCGATGGCCAGGGTGATCATGGCGAAATAGGTGCCGCTGCGCTGGGTGGCGAACCAGCCCGCGATGCCTCCGAATATCAATCCGCCGACGGCTCCGGCCAGGGGCATCAGCGGAGTGGGCAGCAAGCCCGCGCCGCCGATGGCGTTCATGGCATGCACTGTCGCGAACGCGCCCACGCCGAAATAGGCTGCGTGGCCGAAGGACAGCATGCCGGCCTGCCCGCACAGCAAGTTGTAGGCGCTGGCGAAGAGCGCGGCGATCAGCATCTGGATGGCGGCATTGAGCAGCCCCTGCGAGAGCAGGAACGGTAGCGCCGCCAACACCGCGACACCCGCCAGGCAAGAAAGCAGAAGGTTTCTCATGGGGTCAGCCCTTCTCGCCCATCAGGCCGCCGGGCCGCACCAGCAAGATCAGCAGCATGAGCGCGAAAGGCAGCGTGGCAGCCAGGCTGGACAGGTTGAGCGTCATCAGGCCGCCCACGTTGCGCGCCCACTCGCCGGCGCCGAACAGGGCGAAAAGATCGGCCAGGCTGCTGTCCACCGACACGGCCAGCGAGGTAATGATGCCGATCAGCAGCGACGCCAGCATCGCGCCGGCCAGGGAGCCCAGCCCACCCACGACCACAACCACGAACACCATGACGCCCAGCTCCAGGGCCATGTTCGGATTGGTGGTGTAGAAGGCGCCGGCCACGGCCCCGGCCAGGCCCGCCAGCGCGGCCCCGGCACCGAAGACGCCCATGAACACCAGCGGCACGTTGTGCCCCAGGGCTTCGGCCATGTTCGGCTTGTGGATCGCCGACCGCACCACGATGCCGATGCGCGTGCGCGTCAGCGTCAGGTAGATGACGATGAACATGCCGATCGCGATGCCCCCCATCAATAGCCGGTAGAAGGGGTACTGGGTCCCGCCGATACTGAAGGCGGAAAAATCCAGAAACGCCGGCACCCGGTAGTCGACGGGGTAATTGCCGAAGAACAGCTTGATGGATTCCGCGATGATGAACGACAAGCCAAAGGTCAGCAGCAGCTCGTGCGCATGTCCATGCCTGTGCACCCTGCGCAGGAAGTAGCGTTCCACCACGACGCCGATCACCCCGACCAGCAGGGGCGAGGCGATCACGGCGGGCCAGAATCCGATCGCGCCCTGCAGCGTATACGCGAAGTAGGCGCCCAGCATGTAGAACGAGGCATGGGCGAAGTTCAGGACGCCCATCATGCCGAAGATGAGCGTCAGGCCGGCCGATACCATGAACAGCAACAATCCATAGATCACGCCGTTCAGAAGGGAGTAAAGGATTTGTTCCATGGGAATCCGGGAAGGCAGTCGTACCTGGGCTCAACCGGGCCGCTTCATCTGGCAGCTGGATTGCGCGGGCGTCGAGGCTTCCTGGGCCGAGAGCAGCAGCACGGGCTTGAATCCCATGTCGGTTCCGTCCACCGGGTGCCTGGCGCCGCGCGCGACCGTGGATACCACCATGGGCAGCTGCGCCTGGTGGTCCGACTCGCGCATGCTCATTTCGCCCATGGGGGTCTGGATGCGGGCGGATTCCAGCGCCTTGGCGAACTTGTTCACATTCAGCGCGCCGTTCTCGGGCTGGCTGCGCTTGAGCGCATCCTGGACCATCTTCATGCCGTATACCGTCTGGGGTTCGATGAACACCGGCATGTGGCCGGTCTTGGCTTTGTAGTCGTCCACGAACTGTTGCGCGTCGGCGCCACCCGCTTCGGCATTGAAGGTATGGACGACAAAGTTGCCCTCGGCCAGGTCGCCCGCGTTGGCAAGGTTGCCGGGCTGGTCCAGGTAGACGGTGCCGTAGCGCGCTTTCAGCCCGGCCGCCTTGGACGCCTTCATGAGCAGCAGCAGGTCGTTGGACCAGTTACCGGTCATGATGGTGTCGGCGCCAGATGCCGCGATCTTGGCGACATAAGGCGAAAAGTCCTGGATCTTGTTCACGTCGTGCAGCGTTTTCTCGACCACCGTATAGCCTCCCAGCTTCTGGTTGTCGATGATGGCCTGCTGCATGTCCTGGCCCCAGGAGTAGTTCTGGTTGATGGCATAGACCTTGGTGCCGAGCGCGTCGGCCTTCTTCATTCCTTCGACCAATGACTTGGTACGGACCTGGGCATTGCCTGCGAAGCGGAAGTGATAGAAATTGCATTTCTCGCCGGTCAGCTCCAGCGCTTCGGCCCCCATGTTGATGTAGACCATCTCTTTGCCGGGATTGCGCAGATTGTGCTTGCGCACGTCTTCGGTGATTTGCCCGCCAATGGCCGACGAAGCGCCCTGCACGACGATCTGCACACCGTCGGCGATGGCGGCCTTGAGCTTGTCCGCCGCGCCCGAGGGCCCGCCCTGGTTGTCGTATTCCAGCAGTTGCACTTGCTCGCCGTTCCATCCGCCGGCGGCATTGATCTGGTCGACCACATAGCGCACCGCCGTTCGGTAAGCCTGCCCCGACGAGGCCTGCGGGCCGGAAAGCGTTTCCACCAGGCCGATCTTGACCGGCGCCGCCGCCGCGAGGGTGGCGCCAAAGACGCCCAGTCCGGATGCTACGGCGATGGCGCAAAGGTTTAGCTTGTTCATGTCTGTCTCCTTGTTGTTGAGGTGTAATGCGGGGGTTTCGGCCCAGGGGTCAGAGATATTCCATGTTGCCGTCTACGCTGATGGCCTGGCCTGTGAGGTTGCGCGCCGCCGGCGAGCAGAGAAACAGGGCCATGGCCGCGATGTCGTCCGTGGTGACCATGCGGCGCAGCGAGATTTTTCGCAAGTATTCCTGGCGCATCGCTTCCACGGACACGCCGGCGGCCGCGGCGCGCGCGCCGATCACCCCGGCCATGCGCTCGCCTTCCACTGTGCCCGGAAGAATGGCATTGACGCGCACGCCATGGGGGCCCAGCTCGATTGCCAGCGATTTCATCAACCCCACGATGCCCCATTTCGTACAAGCGTACGGAGTACGCAGGGCATAGCCGAGCCGGCCGGCCACGGAACTCATGGCGATCAGGCAGGGATTGTTGCCGGATTCCTTCAGCAGCGGAATTGCGCGGCGCGCAAAATAGAAATGGCTGTTCAGGTTGACATCGACGGTGCGTTCCCAATCGGCGGCCTGCAACTGCTCTACGGGTCCCGTGGGCCCGGCGATGCCGACGTTGTTGATCAGTACGTCCAGGCCGCCCAGGCTGTGCCTGGCGTCGTCGAACACCGTATCCACGTCTTTCGAGATGGACGCGTCCGCGATGGTGGTAGTGATTTCCGGTGTGTCGGCCGTCAGCTTGTCGAGCGCGGCGCGGTCGATGTCGCAGACATGCACGCGGGCGCCGGTCTCGCGGAAAGCGCGGGCCAGGGCGGCGCCGATGCCCGAGGCGCCAGCGGTGACCAGAACACGCAGGCCCGGGACGGGCCTAAGCGAGTCGATGATGCTGTTGTGCACCTGATTGTCTCCTGTGTCGTGTACAGGGTGAGTCTCAGGCAGGCGCGGGCCCAAAGATATATATGATGTGCACATAATAAAGGGCTATTTGATATGATATGTGCACTGTGCCCCTAGGGGCATTCCTGGGTGCGCATGCGCACGGTCTTGCCATTTTGAAACCCATGCCCCGGCAACCCCTCGACCGCAAGCCACGCACACGCAGCGCGTCCGTTCCGCCCGGGCCCCCGGGCATTGAGACGATGGCCGCCGAACTGGTCGGCCTACTGCACGGCAATGCGCCGGCAGAAGACTTCGCGGCGCGATTGGCTGCCCTTGAGGCCCTGCCCGACGCGCTGGCCCAGAAGAACAGCATGGTGGAACTGGTGCGCATGGCCATGGGCCTGCGCAATCGCCTCGAGCAGCACGAGCAGCGCGAGCGCGGCCTGCTGGCGGTAATCGAGTCGGCGCAGGACCTGGCTGGCCGGCTGGACTTGTCCGGACTGCTCAATGCGATCGTTACCCGTGCCCGCGACCTGCTGCGCGCGCATCTGTGCTGGCTGACCATCTATGACGCCGCCATCGGCGAGTTCAAGGTGGTGGTCGTCGAAGGGGCGATTGCGGAGCGCACCGGCAAGATGACGGCGCAACGCACGCTGGGTGTCGCCGGCATCGTGATGTCCACGCGCCTGCCGTTTTCTACGCCGGACTACCTGCACGACAACCGTTTCGTGCACGATCCTGTCCTGGATGATGTGTTTCGCGACGAAGGCGTGGCGGCGCTGGTGGGGGCGCCGCTGATCTGGGACAACAACGTGATCGGCCTGCTGTTCGTTGCCGATCGCTACCACCGCACTCACACGGCGGTGAATGTATCCATTCTGTGCACCTTGGCGACTCACGCCGCCGTGGCAATCAACAATGCCAAGGCGTTCGCCGATGCCCAGTCGGCCCTGGAAAAGGCCGACCTGGCGCGTGCCGAACTGGAGCAGCATGCACGCGATGTGCAGGGCGCCGTGGAAGCGCACGAGCGCCTGACTTTGCTGCTTGCCAAGGGCGCCTCGCTGGGCGAGCTGTGCCAGTCGATCGCGCAGTTGCTCGGGGGCAGCATCCTGGTACTGGACGAAGGGCATCAGGTAATGGCCCGTGCTACGGCGTCAGGTTATGGTGGCATTGCGGCCGATGCTTATGAACCGTACGGCCCCCATAGTGCCGCGCTGACGCAAGCCCTACGGGACAGCCGGCGCGCGGGTCGTTCGACGATCGCCTACGGCACTCAGGGCGAGATCTGCCGCGCCATTGCCGTGATCGGCGGCGGCGGCGTGCTTGGTTCCATCCTGCTGTTCCGGCATGAAGACATGCGGGATACGTCCATCCGCACTTTCGAAAGGAGCTCCAGCGTTATCGGTATCGTGCTGCTCTCGCAAGAGCGCATGGAAGCCAGCAAGAATCGCGACGTGTCCGAGTTCCTGCAATCGCTCATATCGCCCCGGCAGGGTGCGCCGGCACTGACCGCTGACCGTGCCGGGCGCTTCGGGCTGGATATCGCACAACCCTTGTCGCTGATGCTGGTCGAGCTGGTCCAGGGTGAACCCGGCTTCCTGGCCCGGCGGCTTCGTTCCGTGTTGACGCGCCCGCCGTTGGTGCTGGACGAGATCGACGGTGTGCTCGCCTTCGTGTGCAGTGCCGCCAGCGCGCCGGCTTTGCTGGAGGCCTACGCCGAATTTGCCCGTTCCGCGTTGGGCGATACATACCGGGGCGTGCTGTCGCGGCCGGTGCAGAGCGCGGCCGAGATGCCGGCCCTGTATGCGTCGCTCAGGCGCGCGCTGTCTGTCGCGGGCCGCCTGGGCATGCGCGGACGCATTCTGGGCCAGAACGAACTGGCACTGTATTCCGTGTTGTTCGAAACGCAGGACCGCGCAAGCCTGAACACATTCCTGGACTCGTCGATCGGCGCCATCATCAGGCACGACAGCAAGCGCGGATCGGAACTGGCCGCGACCTTGCTGGCTTATTTCGACCACAGCCAGAATGCCACGAGCACAGCCGCGCGCCTGGGTATCCATGTGAACACCGTGCGGCAGAGGCTGGCGACTGTGGAAGAACTGATCGGCGACTGGGTTGATACGGGCCGCGCCCTGGAAATCCACGTTGCCTTGCGCCTGTGGACTATTGGTGTTGCCCCCGCCCCTCCGGCACTACCGGCTGGATAAGACGGCGCCGCGCCACGCGGCCTGGCCATGGAAAAACTCTGCTTGCTAATTTCAAAAGGGTAGATAAAACTACTAAATCTTACTGAATGCGTAGTTACGTTACGTATTCCGAAGCATTCAGCACAGCGTCGGCCGCCGCCCTGCCGGATGACTTTATCGCGGCATACCAGGACGGCCATTGCCACTTCGACATGTCGACCCCTATCTCTGAAGTTTCTCAACTGGCGGGTGCCCGGCAACCGGGCCACTACATTTCCGACATCGATCCCGACTTTGCGCCTGATACCGTACCGCGAGCCTATCCGGTCGAATTCACCGGCAGCGGTTCCGAGTATTTCCGCATCTGGATCACCAATCTGCTGCTGAGTATCTGCACGCTGGGCATTTATTCCGCCTGGGGCAAGGTGCGCTCCCAGCGTTATCTGCACTTCAATACCCGGATCGATGGCGTGAGCTTCGGCTATCACGCCATGCCGCTGCCGATTCTGATAGGGCGCATCGTGGCCCTGTTGTTGTTTTTGTCCTACTTTATTCTGACCCGGGCCATGCCGCTGCTCGGCTTCCTGATTGTCGTGGTCGGGGCGTTGACGCTGGCACCGTGGTTGCTGCACAGGGCACTGCGGTTCCGGTTGGCCAACCTTAGTTATCGCGGGCTGCGCTTCGGGTTTCAGGGTTCGTTGTGGAAGAGCTATATCGTCTTCGGGGTCTATCCGGTCCTGACCGTCTTGACGGCGTACTTGCTGACGCCGTTCACGCATCGTGCCATCAAGGCCTACCAGCACAACAACAGCACTTACGGCGATATGCGTTTTGCTTTCCGGGGAAAAACCAGCGACTTCTACGTTGAATACCTGTTCTGGCTGTTGACGGTGTTGGTGCTTGCCGGCGGCCCCATTCTGGGCGTCTGGCTCTACCTGGGCGGCGCCGACGGCGCAGTGGCCGGCCCCGACGAAGCCGGCTTGGGCGGATGGGAGTGGGCCGTGCTGTGGACGTACCTGGTCATGCTGTGCACGGCGCCCATGCTGACGGCCCGGGTGCGCAACCTGGTCTGGAACACTACCGCATTGGGACCGCACCGCGTGCAGTCCAGGATCTCGCAGTGGAAATACCTGTACATCCACCTTACCAACGGCATGCTGATCCTGGTTACGCTGGGGTTCTACCTGCCTTTTGCCAAGATCCGCCGCCTGCGCTATGTCGCGGCGTGCACCACGTTGGTGGCGGCGGGCAGCGTCGAGGAATTCGTGGCGAGCCGGCGGAATGCCCGCGTGGGTGCGGCCGGCGACGAAACCGCCGATATCTTTGGCATCGACATCACCCTGTAGCGCATGATGCGGGCTACTTACTTCGACGGCAGGACGGCCCGGCGCCATGCCGTCGCGCTGGTCCTGGCGCCGGACGGCGTACATATCGACGGCGAGGGCGTGGCACGCCACGCCTTCTGGCATGAAATCACCGTATCCGAACGGCAGCGCCACGGCCCGCGTGTGATCCAGTTCACCGACGGCGCCTGGTGCGAAACACAGGATACCGCGCCATTCGATGCCGCCATGCGCCAGCTGCGGCCGCGCGAAAGCCTGGCTGTCCGGCTGCAGCAAAGCTGGCCGGGCATCTGCGCGGCTCTGGCTGCCGTGCTGGCATTGGCGGTGGCGGCCTATACCTGGGGCCTGCCCTGGGCAGCGGAACGCGCCGCCAGCCATGTGCCGCCGTCTGTGTCGGCCGCGCTGGGGCAGCAAGTTCTGGAATCGCTGGAACACGTGGGAATGGGGCCGAGCAGCCTGCCCCCCGGCCGCCAGGCCGTGCTGTCGCGCAAGCTGGCGGAATTGCTGCCCCCCGATGCTGTGCCGGCGCGGCTGCAGTTTCGTTCGGGCGGCAGGCTGGGGGCCAATGCACTGGCCCTGCCTTCGGGCGACATCGTGGTCACCGACGAACTGGTGGAGCTTTCGCAAGGCCGGGACGAATTGCTGCTGGCCGTATTTGCCCACGAGCTGGGACATGTCGTCCACCGCCATGGCTTGCGCAATGTGCTTCAGTCCGCCGTCGTCGGTACGTTGGCGGGCTGGTATCTGGGCGACGTCAGTTCCGTATTGAGCGGCGCGGCCGCTGCCACGCTGACGCTGCGTTATTCGCGCCGCTTCGAAGAACAGGCCGACGATTACGCGGCCGCCTTGCTGCGCGCGCAAGGACTGTCCCCCGAACTGCTGGCCACCATGCTGGAGCGCTTGCAGGCCGAGCAAGCGCGGCGCCAGGGAGACAGCGGGCCGCACGCAGAGACCGATTGGTTCGACTCGCATCCCGCCGTCGCGCAGCGCG
>DASPIV010000289.1:0-3403 GCA_035628955.1 Bordetella sp. | reverse complement strand
CGTGCTGGTCACCTCGTTGTTCATTATCCTGACCGATCTCATTCCCAAGCAGGCGGGCATGGCCGAGCCCGAGCGTTTCGCCCTGGCGGTAATCGGCCCCATGCGCATTCTGGTGCGCGTCTTTTCCCCGCTGGTGTGGGTTTATTCGCGTATCGCCGACCAACTGATGCGCCTGCTGCGGCTGCCCACGCGGCGCGACGAACGGATCACTTCGGACGACATTCTTGCACTGGCCGAGGCCGGAACGCGCTCGGGCGTGCTGGCGCGTGGCGAGCAGCGCATCATCGAGAATATCTTCGAGCTCGATACCCGCACGGTGTCCAGCGCCATGACACAACGCGACCGCATTGCGTGGTTCCTGCAAGACGACCCCGAAGACATCATCCGGGCGCGTATCGCCGAAGAGCCTTTTTCCACCTACCCGGTCTGCCAGGGCGATATCGACCACGTCGTGGGGTACGTGAACACGCGGGACCTGTATCAGCGCCTGCTGAACGGCCAATCTATTTCCCTGGCCGACAACAAGCTCATACACAAGGTTCTGGTGGTGCCCGACAGGCTGACGCTGGCCGAAGTGCTGGAGCAGTATCGCCAGGTGGGCGAAGACTTCGCCATGATCGTGAACGAATACAGCCTGATCGTAGGGCTGGTAACGCTCAACGATGTCATGAGCACGGTGATGGGCGACCTGGTATCGCTCTCGTGGGATGAAGATTTCATCATCCAGCGCGACGACAAATCGTGGCTGATCGACGGCGCCACGCCCATCCAGGACGTACGGCGCGTGCTGGGTATCGAAGAGCACTTGCACGGCGAAGAATACGAAACCCTGGCGGGATTCCTGATGGACGCGCTGCGCCGCGTTCCACGCCGTACCGATATCGTGACGTTGGGCGGCTACCACTTCGAGGTCCTGGACGTGGATACCTATCGGGTGGACCAAGTGCTGGTCACCCGTTCCACGTCTACCCTTGCGCCGGCCGCGACGACGGCTGGCCAGCGGCCGGAGTAGTGGCTGCGATAGTGGACGGCGCGGTGGCCGGCAATCGCAGCGCCATCAGTATCTCGTCGTAGAACCGGCCGTCGATCTTCAGGGCGCGCGGTTCGCGCCCGTAGGCCTCGAAACCCAGCTTGCGATACAGCGCTTGCGCGGCCGTATTCGATGCCTGGACCGTCAGCAGCAGGGTGTCGAGCTTGCCCGTGGCTTGGGCGACCAGCCCGCGTATCAGTGCCTGCCCCATGCCGCTGCCGCGCGCATCCGGGTGCACATAGACGCCCACGATAGTGCCCTTGTGCCGCGTCTTGATCCCATCGTGCACCAAGAAGCCGGCGGTGCCGCACAGTTGTTCGCCCCGCCAGCCGCCCAGCATCAGCGCGCTTTCCAGGCGCCCGGCGAACCATGCCAGGGGCTGTGCGCTTTCTTCTTCCCATGAGCTGCCAAAGGCCGTCGGGCAGTCGCGCAGCGCTTGCAGCCGCAGTTGCCGGTAACTATCGGCGTAGGTGGCGTCAAGGCGGCGCACCGTACACGGAGATTGCAGGATATTCTCTTGCCGCATGATGTAATAAAAAAGAAAGGCCGTCCGGGCAGCATTGCCCGGCTGGCGTAAAAATGCAAGGTCGTCCACCTTGCATCGTTCCGCACCCGCGCTTTTACCCACACTGCCATGCCAGCTTCCATTCCCGCCGAGATCGCCCTGCAACTGGCGCGGGCCCGCGCCATACTCGAACGCCCCCTGGCCGGCACATTGCAGGCCATGCATTTGTTCGGCTCCGCTGTCGACGGGGGCCTGAAACCCCATAGCGATATCGATCTGCTGGTCACCGTAAGCAGCGTGCCGGCCGAACCGGTGCGGCGCGCGTTGATGCTGGACTTGCTGTCCGTGTCCGCCTGGCCCGGCAGCCCCCCGTCCTGCCGCGCGCGCCGGCTACCTGGGGCAGGGCGGCGGCGATGCCGCGGTTCGCGCCGCAGACATCGGCCCGCTGGTCCACTACGTCAAGGCCGCTGTGGCGGGCACCGTGGCCTGAAAGAGGCCGCGCCGCCCTCGGAAACATTTGCTCAGGCGTAGACACCCATCAAGCATTGATACATGCATGCCGCATGCATAAGAGGAATCCATGGGCGCAAACACAGATCGCCTTGCCGATCTTCGCCATAGCGTCTCAATTGCCATGCTGGTGGTCGGGGTCGCATTTCTGGGCGCCACGCTCGCCACGCCTTTCTACCTGGCGTATCAGCAGTCTTTCGGGTTCAGCGAATTTACCCTGACGCAGATCTACGCGGTTTATGTGCTGGGCAATATGGTGGCGCTGCTGTTCCTGGGACGCCTGTCGGACAGCCTGGGCCGCAAGCCCGTCCTGATGGCCGCATTGCTGCTGGCCTGCCTGTCCACCCTTTTGTTTATCTTCGCGGCTGGCACGGCCTGGCTGTTCATGGCCAGGCTGGTCAGCGGGCTGGCGGTGGGTCTGGCATCCAGCACAGGCACGGCCTGGCTGGTCGACATCGACAGCGGGCAACAGACCGGGCACGCCACCTTGCGGGCGGCAGGCGCGAACTTCGTGGGGTCGGCTATGGGTCCCTTGGCCGGCGGCGTGCTGTACCAGTATGCGTTCGCGCCCATGCAGTTGGCATGGGTTTGCTATCTTGCCGCGTTGGCCTCCGCGCTGATCCTGCTGCACCGCGTGCCGGCGGACAGGCCGATGTCTACCGGCCGGCTGGACCTGCGGCCGCGCATCGCGGTGCCGGGGCACGTGCGGCCATACTTCGCCGCGCCGGCCCTGACGGCCTTCTGCGTCTTCGCCTTCATTGGTTACTACCTGGCTTTATTGCCCAGCATCGTGCATGCGACCTTGTCGCCTGGCGGTGGCGTGGTGTCCGGCGCCATCGTGTTCCTTTTGTTCATGGGAGGCCTGGGCGCGATGCTGGCCACGCGTCATTCGTCTTGCGATCGCAGCATGAGCCTGGGCTTGGTGTTGCTGGTGCCGGCGGTGTGCACGTTCTACCTGGCACAGCACGTCGCGTCGCTCTGGCTGCTGGTTCTGGGCACGCTGCTCGCGGCCGCGGCGTCGGGCATGGGATTCGGCGGCAGCCTGCGTGTCGTCGGTCAGATCAGTCCGCCCTGCCACCGTGCGGCGATAGCCTCGGCATACTATGTCGCCTGCTTTGCGGGCGCGTCCATCCCGGTACTGGGCATCGGCCTGGCGACGGTGTTGTGGGGGGGGCCGATCGCCAGCTTGATATTCACGCTGCTGACTTGCCTGCTGGTGGCGGCGGCGCTTATCGTCCGGAAAGATACTGCCCAACCAGGAGAGCACCCATGACCGCAACCCGGCGCAAGCTACCCGAAGAAGAAGGCGTGCCGGCTGGCCGCTTGATCGATGCGCGCATCGAAGAGCTGGGCGGTTG
>DASPIV010000288.1:0-2974 GCA_035628955.1 Bordetella sp. | reverse complement strand
AACGCATCATGCGGGATCGGCTCAGCGAACTCGGCCATCGGGTCGAGTTCGGCCGCCAATTGCTCGGTTTCACGCAGGGCAACAGCGGCATCACCGTGCGCGTCGCGGGACCGGCAGGGGAAGAAACAATCCAGGCCCGCTACCTGATCGGGGCGGATGGCGGCCGCAGCGTCGTGCGGAAGGCGCTGGACGTGGCCTTTCCCGGCAAGACACTGGGCGTGCGCGCCATTGTGGCCGACGTGGTGCTGAGCGGACTGGAGCGCGATGCATGGCACCAGTTCCACCACGGCGACATGCAACGCATGGTGGCGATCTGCCCGCTCGCCGGCACCGATCTTTTCCAGATCCAGGCGCCGATTCCGCAAGACGCGCACGCGGACTTGTCGCCCGAAGGGCTGACGGGCTTGGTCATCAAACGTACAGGACGCGCTGACCTTCTGGTGCGCTCAGTGTCCTGGGCCTCGGTTTACCAGATGAACGCGCGCTTAGCCGAACGCTACCGCGTGGGCCGGGTGTTCCTGGTTGGCGACGCCGCCCATGTGCATCCGCCCACGGGCGGACAGGGTTTGAACACCAGCGTGCAAGATGCCTACAACCTGGGTTGGAAACTCGCCGCCGCCCTGAAGGGCGCAAGGCCAGGCCTGCTCGACAGCTACGAGTCCGAGCGCCGCCCGGTGGCCGAGGCTGTGCTGGGCCTATCGACCCGGCTGCTCGATGCCCAGAAACAAGGCGGAATGCGCCGCGGACGCGAGGTGCACCAGCTTGATATCGGCTACCGCGGCTCGCCGCTCGCAAAGGAGTTGCCCGAGCGTAGCGCGGGCATCCGGGCCGGTGATCGCGCGCCGGATGCGCCGGTCCAGGGGGCGGCGGGCGGGCCCACGCGCTTGTTCCAGCTGTTCCACGGGCCGCACTGGACGCTGCTTGTGTATCAGGCAGGGCCCAATGCGGTCAGCCCACGGCCAGGCTTGCATATCCACCATATCGGCCCGAAGGGCGATGTGATCGACGCCTGGGGCCATGTGCGCGATGCCTACGGGCTGGCGCCGGGCGAATGCGTACTGGTCCGCCCGGACGGATATGTCGGCGCGACGCTGGACGCAAACCAGGCCGCAGAGCTTGATGTCTATCTGGCCCGCATGGGAATGGCGCAACCCGAAGAAGAAACGAAATGAGAGCCGCCGCCGTCGAGGGCAGCGAAGAGAATGCCGAGCCCATACCGCAGGACACGGGCGGCGCGGCGCAAGCGCTGGACTGGCGCTTGATCCTGCCGGTCATCGTCATTGTCAGCATGTATGCCGCCGGTATGGCCGCCGTCATGCCCGTGCTGCCTTTCTATGTAAGGGAAATGGGGGGTTCCCCGCTGATTCTTGGCGTGGTCATTGCAGTGGAAGCCCTCAGCCAATTCTTATCCGCCCCCGTCCTTGGCCAATTATCCGACCGCTACGGCCGCAAGCGCACTCTTCTTGGCAGCCAGCTCGTTGCCGCCGTGAGCCTGCTGCTGCTTGCAAGCGCACCGAACCTGGTCTTCATTCTGCTTGCCCGCGCGCTTTTCGGCATGGCCGCGGGCAACCTGTCGGCCGCCGCCGCCTACGTCGCGGATCATTCCAGCGCCGGGAACCGGCGGCAAGCCATGGGCATCCTGGCAGGCGGGGTAGGGTTGGGAGGGGTTGTCGGCGCGGGCCTTTCCGGCCTTCTGGCCGACACATCATTGACCGCGCCGGTCTATGTCGCCCTGGTGTTCACGCTTCTTTCCATCGTCGTGACCCTCTACCGGTTAAAGGGCGGACAGCCGACACCTCGCCCGCATGGCCAAGCCGATGGCCAGAGGATATCGTTCCGTGCGGTGTTGGAGTCCCCCGTGATCCGGATACTGATCATCGTGATGATGTGCCATCTCTTTGCCTATGGCATGTACAGCTCACAGGTCCCCGTCTTTCTTGCAGATACATTCACCTGGAACGGCCATGCCTTCGGGCCCAAGGAACTGAGCTACATCATGATGGCCGATGGGGTCATCAATGTGCTGGTCCAATTTTTCCTGCTGGGGTGGCTGGGCAGGTACTTCACCGAGCGGAACTTGATCATTGCCATCTTCGCCCTGTTAGGGGTCGGATTTCTGACCGCCGGCCTTGCCACCACCATCCCCGTTCTTGCCTTTGCAGTGCTCTGCGTAAGCACCGCGGACGCCATCGCAAAACCCACTTACCTTGCGGCGCTGTCCGTCCACGTCCCGCCCCAACGGCAGGGGGTAGTCATGGGCACGGCACAAGCCCTGATGGCGGTGACGGACATCGTTTCGCCCGTTCTGGCAGGCTTCATCCTTGGCTATGCGCTATACGGCATCTGGATAGGCGTCGCCATCGCGGTGGCGCTTGCGGGCGCGGTGGTGGCTATTGCGCGGCTTCCTGAAGCTGATGCATGCCCTAGCTAGTTCCAGCAGGGCGATGACGACTACCAAAAAGTAAGCGTGCGCTTAGAAGATCAGCTTCAGCACCCCGGTCACGGTCAGCAGGCCCACAATGAAAATAATGGCGATGATCCATAGGAAGATTTTCATTCGGCGGTCCTTATAGCAATGGAAGGTGCCGACAGGGCGCAAGTTCCGTGCCCGCTCAAGGTCAACGGGCCGCTCTGCCAGGTTTGCAGGCTTCGAGTCGCTAGAGGCTGAGGGCACCGGCTCAACCTCGTTTCGACCGGCAAAACACAGTATGATTTATTAATAATAATGATTATCATATGTGTTTGGTTTGTTGAAGCGTGGGAGCTAACGGTGCAAAAAGCCTTTAAAGACTGCATGGGCGCAAAAAGACGCATAACCGCGGCCATTAAACAGGCGCTGACAGGCAGCGTGGCGCTTTATGCGGCAACGGCAACGGCCCAGACGACGGCACCAGAAGCGGCGCCCATCACCGTGCTACCCGCCGTTACCGTGTCCGGTGCGCCAGAGGCCCTGGGCGAGGCGCCCGCGCCGATC
>DASPIV010000287.1:0-6146 GCA_035628955.1 Bordetella sp. | reverse complement strand
GCGGACCACGCGGGCCCAGACAAAAGCCAACGCCAGCATCAAGACCACTACGCAGGCAATGGCGATGATCTTCCACACCGGTGTATTAAGGTAGACGACCTTCAGGGATTCCGGGATACCACTGGTAAGCCAGTCGGGAATAAGAGGCCCCGTGGCATTGATGTGCTCTTTGTGGAACCAGGCATAGTGGCGCGGCTGCAGTACAGGCTGATCCCGCAGCCGCCGGTAGTACTCGGCCAGGTTCGCGATGCTTTCGGCAGTGAAGAGATATTCGCCCGCATGCGGGCCGTCATCGACGCGGGCGATCTGGATATCGGTACCGGGAAGCGTCCAGCGCGCGGGCAACGGATTTTCGCCGGCGGCAGCCCCGGGAATCGAATCCGGGTCTACGGGGGGCAGCCGGACCAGAATATCGGATAGATAGGTAAGGGCCGCGTTGCCGACCTTGACCCGGTTCGCCGACGGGACGGCGCTTAAATCCAGAAGCCCGCGCAGGCGATTGAATTGATAACGGATTTCGTGCAGGTTGGCAAAGGTCTTGTTGGCCGTGTAGCGCATGTACAGGTCTTCAAGACGTTTGGAGCCGGAAACCAGCGACTGGTAGGTTTCACTCGGGCTGGCCCGGTTGACGGGCGCCAGCAGGTTCTCGCGCTCGGTTTGCGTTGCAGCGGCAACCAAGGGAAGAAGCAGCAAAATACATACGCCGAGCAAAATGCTTGCGATTGCCGCCCGATACGATTTCAGACTTATCACCTTTGCTTTTCCTTGTTTCGTGACTGGTGATGTTCCTTTCTGTGGCGATAACCAGCCAACGCCGCATCATACGTCAGCGCCATAGTGTCGACTAGTGTGGGGCTACGCACGCCAATTGCCGGGCTCGCGGAGATGGCGGCTGGCCCTGCAGGGGCCGGCCAACTTCTCAGGCCAACCCCAGTTCGACTTTCTTGCGTTTGACCCAGGCACCGATCAGGCGGTCGGCGGCGATCCCCAGGAATGCGATACACAGGCCTGCGACCAGCGCCTTGCCGATTTCGTTGCCAGAGCGCGCTGCGTTGATTTCCGCACCCAGATCCTGGGTGCCTATCAATGCGGTGATGGCAACCATGAACAGGGCCATGAAAATCACCTGATTCACGCCCAGCATGATCTCGGGCAACGCGATCGGCAGTTCCACTTTCACTAAACGCTGTAGCCGCGTTGCGCCCTGTTGCGTAGCTGCCTCCATGATCGACTTCGGTACGCCGCGCAGCCCCAAGATGGTGTAGCGGATCATCGGTACCACGGCAAACAGCAGCACGGCGATAATGGCCGACAAGTCACTGACCTTGAACAGCATCACCACGGGAATCAGGTAGATGAAGGATGGGAAGGTCTGAAAGAAATCGCATACGCTGGCCGCAACACGCGACCAGCCAGCGGTGCGCGATGCGGCCAGTCCAATAATGAAACCCACACCCACACATACCACGGCCGCTGTGCCGATCATGTACAAGGTAGTCATTGCCTGCAGCCAGAGGCCGGTAGCCGCCGGAAACAAGACGAGCAAACCGGCAATCAGCGCCACTGACCACCCCCCCAGCCGATAACCGAGCAAAGCGATCAAGCCGACCAGGGTAATCCACGGAATCGCCCGGAAGAAGTTGCGCGCCGGGATCAGGATCTCGAGCAGCGTGAAATTGCGGAACGCCTGGACCGACTCGTACATATTCAAGTTGATCCAATCGATTCCGGCGTTCCAGTATGGCGCCGAGGTAATGCTGTGTTCGTCGGTGAGCAGCGCCAGCTCGGGTAGCAGGCGAGCGAGAAAGAGGGTCATGACCACCAGCGCCATTGCCCGCACCATATAGGGATGGCGCCGCCACCAGGCCAGGCGTGGATCGGTATAGGTCGGTTGCTTGAGCGCATAGGCGCGGCTGAAGCGATCCAGCACCACGGCGATCACGACTATCGCAATTCCCTGCTCCAGCGCTTCGCCCAGGCGCAAGGACTGTAGCGATGTGAGCAGCACACTGCCGAGGCCCGAGGCGCCGATCAATGCGGCCAGCACAATCATGGCCAGCGTCTGCATGATGCCTTGGTTCAGGCCCACCAATAGCACCGAACGCGCCGCCGGCATTTGCACCCGCCACAATAATTGCCATCGCGTGCAGCCCATCATCCGGCCTGCCTCGAGCACTCCCTGGCTTACATTCTTCAGGCCAAGTGCGATGCAGCGGGCGACAGGCGGCACGGCAAAAAAAGTGGTGGCGATCATGGCGGGCACGTCGCCCACGCCATACAGCACCACAATGGGCACCAGATACGCGAACGGGGGCATGCTCTGCAAGATATCGAACAAAGGCGTCACCGTGTGGGTGAAGCGCCGGCTTTTGCTCATCAGTATGCCGGTCGCCAGGCCGACCAGGAATACCAACGGTACCGTGATCAGCACCAGAGAGAAGGTCTGCATCGACGCCTGCCACACGCCAAACACTGCCAGATACGCAAATGCGGCTGCGCCAAGCAAAGCACTGCGCCAGCCGCCAAGCCAGTGCCCTAGCAGTGTCGCAAGGCCAACCACGGTGATCCATGGCAACGGTGGGATATGGTCAGAGAAACCATCGAAAAAAAGCGATTCGGTCAGCTTCAGCGGGTGCGCAAGCAGCGCCGCCAGGCCGCGGGTCACGTCACGCGGCGTGAAGGCAAACGATGTGCCGTCAAAGAAGCGGACGCCATATACCAACCATTCAAAGAACGAATCGAACCAGTCTCTCAGCGGGAAAATCCAGTCGGACGGGTACTGTGCAACCCAGTCCAGCCGATCCACCGCGAGCTGGCCCGCGACAATCATGACGAGCGCTGCGGCCCAATAGGGCAGCCATTGGCGCCTGGCCGTGCTGCCGGTCGATACGTTGGCGCGATGTGTCATTGGAACAGCGCCCGTGCCAGATTTTCACGGCCAACCTGGCCCACGAGCGCGCCGTCGGCGTCGATGACCGGTAGTGCCCGGTCAGCCTCGAGTACGCGGCGCGCGATTTTTTCCAGCACGTCGGTGTTCCTGACTGCGCTGCGCTCTCCCGCCGGGCCTAAAGCGCCGGGATCCGCAGGCACCATGATTTTCTGGGCCGTAATCAGTTTGCCGCGCGGCGCGTGCTGCACGAATTTCTTCACGTAGTCATCGGCGGGTGTCATCAACAGATCTTCAGCGGTGCCGATTTGCGCCAGGCGCCCGTCCTTCATGATGGCGATCCGGTTGCCCAGGCGCAGCGCCTCGTCAAAGTCATGTGTGACAAAGACGATGGATTTGTGCAGCCGGGATTGCAGGTTCAGGAACTCGTCCTGCATCTCGCGCCGAATCAGCGGATCAAGCGCCGAGAACGGTTCATCCAGAAACCAGACATCGCATTCGCCTATAAGGCTGCGCGCAATGCCGACGCGTTGTTGCTGTCCGCCCGACAATTCGCGGGGAAAATTGTGCTCGCGTCCTTCGAGCCCCACGGTGGCGACCAATTCTTGCGCCTTGGCCAGGCGGGCCGCTTTCGGCACGTTCTGGATCTCAAGCGGAAAAGCGATGTTGTCCAGTACGGTGCGATGCGGCAGCAGGCCAAAGTTCTGAAACACCATGCCCATCTTGCGCCGACGAATATCCGTCAGGCTGCGGCGCGAAGCTTGCAATAGGTCTATGCCGTCGAATAAAACCTGGCCAGCATCGGGTTCGATGAGCCGCGTCAGGCAGCGTACAAGCGTGGATTTTCCCGAACCGCTCAGGCCCATGATGACCAGGATTTCCCCGGAATAGACATCGAAACTGACGTCGCGCACAGCCGCAATCAACCCCGCCGATACCAGTTCGGCATCGCTGGGATCGTGTTGATGTCTATCCAGAAAGCCGGATGTACCCTTGCCAAACAGTTGCCAAAGATTCTTGCATGAAATTTTTACCGAATCGCTCATAGCCAGACCTGTCGAATAAATGCGCAGCAACGCAGTCACTCTCCGACAGAATCAGCGGTATAGCCAAATCAGATTGCTTCAGTGCAAAAGCTACGCTATGTCGGACGAGTGCGGGGATTGATCTGCGGTGAAGCAGATGACGGTGCGAAGATCCACAGACATTGCGCGTGGCTGCAAGACTACAGCCACGCGCAATCAAGTGCTTACGTCGCGCAAGCCGGCATCCAGGCCGTTACCTGTTCCTGGTTCTTCTCAATCCAGGCAGCCGCGGCAGCCTCATGCGTCATGCCGTCGACATCGACCAGCGCGGCCGCCTGGTCGATCATTGGTCCGGAAAAGTCGATGTTCTTGATCAGCTGATAGCCGCAAGCCCATTTCTTTTCAAAACCTGCCCATGCTGCCTTCTTCAGGTAGCCACCCTTGGGCGAGCCACAATCGTAGGTCTTGTCGGGGTTGGTGCCCCAGCTCGGATCCTCGGTGCAGGCTTTTTCGTGCTCGGGGAATTCAACGAACTTCCCCGGAAATGCCGCGCCGACCCAATTGGGCGCCCAGTTGAACAGCACAATGGGTTCCTTGCGCGAGGCAGCTGACTTCAATTCACCGAACAACGCAGCGGCGGAGCCGGCATTGACCACCGTGAAGTTCAAGTCCAGTGCCTCGATTTTCTCTTTATCGTGTTTGATCCAATCGACGGGGCCGGCCAGATAGCGGCCTTTCGGGGCTGTTTCGGGTGCAGCGAATTTCGCCGCGCATGCATTGAGTGCCTTCCAATCGGGCAAGCCGGGGCAAATTTCTTCCATGTAATCCGGATACCACCAGTCTTCACGTGTCGTCGCCGTGTGACTGCCAAGATCGACCATGCGGCCAGCTTGCACTTCCTTCATGAAGCTGTCGTTCATCGTGCCTTCCCAGACTTCCATCTGCAGATCCAGATCGCCCAAGCCCATTGCCGCAAATTGCCCCTGCGAATCTGACGGCACGATTTTGGTTTCGTAGCCAATCTGCTCAAGCAGTTGTTGAGCTACGCGGGCCAGAACTTTCTGGCTCGACCAATTGTTGTCAACGATCTTGATCGGGTCGCTCGATTCGGGTGCGGCTGCATAAGCAGGCGTGCCTATCATGCTGGCGACCAGTAACACGCTGGCGCTGAGTTGGTGAGATATGGTCAATGGAAACTTCCCTCCATGTTTGAAAATTGATAAGTCAACTTTCAAGGTTTGGATAAATGATCCGGCCGTGGCAACGACAGGCCGTTCATTCATCAGGAGTACGGCCAAGTGGCGCGCACAATAGAAGTCGTATTGGCGAGCATGCCGCCAACGCAGTAGAACCAAATGGTTCAGAATGCCGGGTTCAATTCAGACACGACGAACGGAACTGCGCTTTCTAGCGCTACCCGCGTACAGCTGCTTATCGTCTAAGCGAATTCGTCAGCCGTGCGCGACTTCAGGGTGCGTAGAAAATTTGAGAAACAAAAAAAGTTGCCGCGTACGCGGCGTTTTGGCCGGCCATGTAGGCCGTATGCGTGGTAAGAAGCGACCGATCCTACCAGATATAGGATGTTCTTGCATTTTTTGACAGCGATGTGCCCCTTTATTGCATTTGATAGATCCCCGCCTGCTTCAGCACGCTCTTCCATTTCCCGGTATTCGATTCGATGGTGGCCGTCATGTCTGCGGGTGTGCTGCCCAGCACCACGTAGCCCAGCTGTTCGAGCTGTGCGCGGTGCGATTGCAGCGATCCGGCCAGCGCCTGGTACAACTTCGCCTGGACCTCCGGCGGTGTGCCACCCGGCAGGGAAAAGCCATACCAGGTGTCCGAGTCGTAGTCTTTCAGGCCCAGCTCGGCCAGGGTGGGAACATCGGGCAGCATGGCGCTGCGCTTGGGGCTGCCGATGGCAAGAATGACGCATTCGCCATCAATACGATCCTGTTCCTGGAAGACCTGCGTTTTTGCACCAAGGGCGAAGGCGGCGCCTTCGTCGGCAACGGCCGTATCGCGCCGGGCGGCACCCTGCCGATCAATAGTACTGCCACCCCGGCAGGTACGGAATCTTCTGATCGAGGCCATCTGGCAACTGCGTGGCCAATGCGGCCGGTCCTTGTCATTCCCCCCTGCCAAAGCGAGAATTGCGGCTTGGCGGACCGCGAGGGGAACCGTTCGTGACGGATGCAGGCAAGTACAGGATTCACACCGCTACCGATGCCGAGCCG